>DIDQ01000139.1 GCA_002418215.1 Anaerolineales bacterium UBA5796 | reverse complement strand
ATCCGCGCCGCGCTGGACGGGCTGGCCGAGGGCCGCATCATCGGCGTCGCCCCGGAGGGACGCGAGAGCCTCACCGGCTCGCTGGAGGAGGGGACCCAGGGCGCGGCTTACCTGGCCCTCAAGACCAATGCGCCGGTCATCCCCATCGCCGTAACCGGCACCGAAAACGAACGCATCTACGATGGCCTGCGCCGCTGGCGGCGCACCCCGGTCACGGTAATGGTCGGCATGCCCTTCCGCCTGGAACAACTGCCAGGCGCTCACCAGGCCCTCGAGACCGGAACCCGCCGGATCATGCTCGCCCTGGCGGAACTTCTGCCGCCTGAATATCGCGGCGTATACGGGGATCATCCTGCCTCGTCAGAACTGTAAGCCCAGATTTCCCCCGCAGTCCCGGCCCATGCTATAATTTTTACACGCTGCGGACATGACCCCTCTCCTGCATATCCTGAACGCGCTCCCGTTTTTCGACTGGCCTTCAACCCTGGCTGAATGGCTGGGACTGAGCGCGCTGGCGCTTATTACGCTTTGGCTGGGATACAGTTGGCGGCAATACCAGCAACCCATCCGGGATGAAGCCCGGAAACGTTTGCTTTGGCTGCTCGCGGCTGTCCCGGTGACGAGCCTGTTGTTTGGGCTGCGCCTGCCGGGCAGCGACCTGCCCATCCCCGGCCTGCCCATCGAACCGCGCGGCCCGGCGCTGATGCTCTTCGCCGCCATCCCCTGGATGCTTGGCGGCGGTATTCTGGGACCGATCACCGGCGCCCTGCTGGGGGCTTTATCCGGCTTGCTCCTTGGCCTTTGGGATACCCATAGCCTGTACACCACCCTTGAATATGCCCTGTTGGGGTTGCTCTTCAGCGTAATGGTCCGCCAGCGCTACCGCACGCCCTTCTACCGGATCATCGGCCAGCCGTTGGCCGCTGCCCTGGTGCTCATTCCCCTTTACGCCATCATCTTTACTTTCGACGCCTTCCTGATGTCCTCCGGCCAACTGGCCGAGCAAGTGGACTTTGCCCTGACGCGCCTGGGCCTGGTCACGCTGGCCGTGGCCGGGGAACTGCTGTTGGCCGCCCTGGCCTGCCAGGTGCTGGTCATTTTCTTTCCCCAAGCCTGGGGACGCGATATCCCCTTGCAGCCCTCGCCCGCCGAACGCAGCCTGTCGGCCCGCTTCCTCTACGGGACCGGGTCCCTGATTATCATCCTGCTGCTGGCCCTGTTGGTCGGGGATTGGCTGGTGGCCGGCCGCGCTGCCCGTGACATGCTTCGCGAACGCCTGTCCAGTACGGCCCAAATGGCCGGGGAGAGCGCGCCGTTCTTCCTGGAAACCGGCCAGGGCGTGATCCGGCAAATCGCCGCGGACGCCCGCCTCGGGTCCGGGGAAGATGCGGAACTGGCGGAGGCGCTGGGGGCGCTGATGCAGTCCCATCCCTTCTTCGACGAATTGTACGTCGTGGGTGAAAATTTCCAGGTCAAGGGAAGTTTCCCCGCCGCCCCAGGCCAGTTCGAGACCACGCCGGAAATCGCCAGCGGCATTGGCCTGGCATTGGCGGCTCAAGTCGAATTCCAATACTACGCCCTGCCGCCGGATGAAACCGGGATCGCTGCCCGGATCGCCTTTATCGCCGCCATCCCTGGCAGCGGACGCGCCCTGGTTGGCGTCAGCGACCTGGGGCACAACCCGCTCACCCGTCCGCTGCTCAACAGTCTGGCGGGCATCTCCACGCTGGATGGGAGCGGGATTTTGCTCGACGAACAGGGGCGGATGCTCTACCACCCCGTCCCCGGGCTGGTGATGCAGCCGTATCCCGGGCAATCTCGGGGCGAACCCGACTTTTTCGACGATACCGCTCCCGACGGGACTCGCAGCCTGGTCTTTTTCCAACCCACCGAGCGGACGGATTGGGCCATCGTGTTGAGTGTGCCGGCCAGCCAGGCCCAGCAGCTGGCACTGGAGATCGCCGCGCCGCTCTCGGCCATGATCCTGGCGCTGGGGCTGGCCGCACTGGTCTCGCTGCGGCTGGGGCTGCTGGTTATCACCAACTCGCTCCAGACCCTGGCGAACGAGGCGACCCAGATCGCCCAGGGCGAATTCGATCACCCGCTCGAAGTGACCGGTGTGGACGAGGTGGGCCAGTTACGCGGCGCCTTCGAGCAGATGCGCGCCAGCCTGCAAGCCCGCCTGGAGGAACTCAACCGCCTGCTGGCCGTCAGCCAGGGGGTGGCTTCGAGCTTCGACATGCAAGATGCCATGCAGCCCATCCTGGCGGCGGTTTATGCGGGAGGCGCCAGCGCGGTGCGGATCGTGCTGGCCCCGTCGGCGGTGCCGGAATCGCCCCGCTCGTATGTGACCCAGTTTGGGCTGGGCGAAAACGAAGCAGCTTACGCCTGGCTGGATGAAACCGTGATGGTGTTGACCCAGCAGCAAGACCGGGTGCTCATCCCGAACTTCTCGCGGGTGCGCGGCCTGGATATTGATACCGGCAAGATGCGCCCCGGGGCGCTGCTGGCTGTCACCCTGCGCCACGAGAACCGCTATTTCGGCGCGCTTTGGGCGGCTTATGACGAGCCTCGCCAGTTCCCCGAACCGGAGATCCGTTTCATCTCGACCCTGGCCGGGCAGGCCGCCCTGGCTGCCGGGAACAACTACCTGTTCCAGACCGCCGAGGTGGGCCGCCGCCAACTGGAAGCCATCCTGGCCTCCACGCCCGACCCGGTGCTGGTTACGGACCAGAACAGCCGCCTGCTGCTGGCCAACCCGGCTGCTTGGCGCACACTGGGACGGGAGATCAAGGACGGCAAGACCAAGCCCATTGACAAGATCTTGCAAGACAGTTCCCTGCTCGACCTGTTGCAAGTCTCCACAACCGAGACCCTCTCCGCTGAAGTAACCCTGCCCGACGGGCAGATATTCCTGGCGACCGCCTCGTCGGTGATCGCCGAGGGCCGCCTGGTGGGGCGGGTCTGCATCCTGCGGGATGTGACCCACTTCAAAGAGTTGGACAAGATGAAGTCCGAGTTCGTCTCCACCGTCAGCCACGACCTGCGCTCGCCGCTGACGTTGATGCGCGGCTACGCCACCATGCTGGACATGGCCGGCCATCTCAACGAGCAGCAGCAGGGCTACGTCCGCAAGATCATCACCGGGGTCGAGAACATGGCCCGCCTGATCAACGACCTGCTCGACCTGGGCCGGATCGAAATCGGTGTCGGGCTGAACGTCGAGGATGTTCCGCTGATCGAAGTGGTGGATAAGGTCGTCAGCACGCTGCAACCCCAGGCCGCCAGCAAAAGCATCCAACTGGACGTCGTGTTGCCGCGCGATCTGCCGAAAACCATCGAGGCCGATAAAACTTTATTCTATCAAGCCGTCTATAACCTGGTGGAAAATGCCATCAAATATACGCCCGCCGAGAAGACCGTGCGGGTCGCCGTGAAAGCGGATGCTCAAAACGTGCTGTTCGAGGTCGAAGATACCGGCATCGGCATCCTCGAGGAAGACCAGGCGCGTATGTTCGAGAAGTTCTTCCGCGGTACTCACCGGGAGGCGCGCGCCCTGCCCGGCAGCGGACTCGGCCTGGCCATCGTCAAATCCATTGCCGAACGGCACCGCGGCAAGGTCTGGCTGCGGAGCAAGGTGGACGAAGGCAGCACTTTTTACCTTCAGGTCCCCCTTACCCAGCCCGGATGACCCTTCACACCCCCGAAAAAAGGACTATAATACCGTCCGCTCTCGCAAGGTGAGGGCCTCTTTTTTTGCCTGTTGCCGGTATAAGGAAATTTCATGATCAACCCCGAAGACGAACTTCAATCTCCCATCATGCGGCGCGAAGCCAGTTACACCCCGCCGCGATCCCTCAGTCATTACCTGATCGGCCGTCCCCTGCAAACTGCGGACGCGCCGCACCAGACGATTGGCAAAGCCATCGGGCTGGCGGTCTTCGCCTCCGACGCGCTATCTTCCACGGCCTACGCCACGCAAGAGATCATGGTCATCCTGGCTGTCGCCGGGACGGCTGCTTTCGGTTACGTTTTCCCGATCTCTATCGCTATTGTGGGATTGCTGGCCATCGTCGCCCTGTCCTACGAACAGACCATCCACGCTTACCCGGACGGGGGCGGCGCCTATATCGTCTCGCGGGACAACCTGGGCAATATCCCGGCGCTGATGGCCGCCGCGGCCCTGCTGACCGATTACATCTTGACGGTATCGGTATCCGTCGCTTCGGGCGTTGCCCAGATCGCCTCGGCTTACCCGCAGATCGCCCCGTACCGGGTCCCGCTGGCGGTCGTCTTCATCCTGTTCATCATGACCATCAACCTGCGCGGCGTCAAGGAATCCGGGGCGGCTTTTGCCATCCCGACCTATTTCTTTATCGCCATGATGTTCGTGACAGTCGGCATAGGCCTGTTCCGCTACTTTTTCCTGGGCACGCTCGGGACCGTCGTGGACCCGCCGCACCTCGAAATAGGCGAGGCCCTGGCCGGGATCACGCCTTTCCTGATCCTGCACGCCTTTTCCAGCGGCACGGCCGCGTTGACCGGCGTGGAAGCCATCTCGAACGGCATCACGGCTTTCAAGGAACCGCGCAGCAAGAACGCCGGGATCACCCTGATCTGGATGGCCCTGATCCTGGGGTCGCTCTTCTTGAGTATCTCCTTCCTGGCCAGCCGGGTTGCGGCTGTCCCGTCTGAGGGCGAAACGGTTATTTCGCAACTGGCGCGCACCATTTTCGATGGACGCGGCCTGCTCTACCTGGCGGTCATCTCGGCCACAACCGTCATCCTGATCATGGCCGCCAACACCGCCTTTGCCGATTTCCCTCGCTTAAGCGCCCTGGCCGCCAAAGACGGTTACCTGCCGCGCCAGTTGAACTATCGCGGCAGCCGGCTGGTCTACTCGTATGGTATCGTCACCCTGGCGCTGATCGCCTCGCTGCTCATCATCGTTTTCAAGGCCAGTGTCTCACGGTTGATCCCGTTATACGCCATCGGCGTTTTCCTTTCCTTCTCGCTCTCACAGGCCGGGATGGCCCACCGCTGGCTGAAGATCGGCCGACTCAAACCGGGGGATGAACTGGTAGAACGCGGCTCCACCCTGCATCCCGACCGCAAGTGGCGGATGAAAATGCTCATCAACGGCTTCGGGGCCGTATCCACTGCCATCGTCATGGTGGTGTTTGCCGTCACCAAATTCCGCGATGGCGCTTACGTGGTGCTCATCCTGATGCCCCTGTTGATGGGTATGTTTGCCCTCATCCACCGCCATTACAAGAACCTGGCAAACCGCCTGACCCTGGAAAAATACGGCGGCCCGCCGCCGCACGCCAGCCGCCACCGGGTCATCATGCCGGTCAGCGGCGTGCATCAGGGTACCCTCGAAGCCCTGCGTTACGCCCGCCTGCTCTCGGACGACGTCACCGCGGTCCACGTCTCCATCGAACCCGACGAGACCGCCAAAGTGCAAAAGAAATGGGAGACCTGGGGCGACGGTGTGCGCCTGGTGGTGCTCGATTCGCCCTATCGGCTTTTCATCGAACCCCTGCTGGAATACATCGAAGAGATCGCCGCCCAGCGCCAGCCGAACGAGACCATTACCATCGTCGTGCCGCAGTTCGTCCCGGTGGAACGCTGGCACAACCTGCTGCACACCCGCACGGCCAACCTGCTGCAAAGCGAGCTGCTCTCGAAACCCGGCATCGTCATTACCAACGTGCCGTACCAGGTCCCATAGCGCGTAGGGCGGTATTTATACCGCCTTACAGATTCAAGGAGAACGAATGAACATTATCGTCGTTGGATGCGGACGCGTAGGCGCTGAACTCTCCTACCGTCTCTTCAAAAGCGGACACCAGGTGGTGGTCGTGGACCAGAACCCGGAGGCCTTCAACCGGCTCAAACCGGACTTCCGCGGGCGTACCGTTGAAGGCGAGGCCCTCTCGCAGGAAGTTTTGACCCGGGCCGGCATCGAGCAAGCCGATGCGCTGGCCGTGGTGACCAATTCGGACACGCACAACGCCGTCGTGGCCCACGCGGCCCGCGTCATGTTTGAAGTCCCCAACGTGATCGCCCGTAACTATGACCCGCGCCTGCGCCCGATGCTGGAAGCGTTCAGGCTGAACGTCGTCGGTTCATCCAACTGGGGCGCACAGCGGGTCGAGGAACTGCTCACCAATCCTGAGAACCGCATCCTGTTCTCAGCCGGGAACGGGGAAGTGGAAGTCTACGAAATCGTCATCCCCGAAACCTGGGATGGCCGTACTTGCAGCGAACTGGTCTCCCCCGAACCGCCCTGCCTGCCGGTTGCGCTGACCCGCGCCGGGCGCGCCGTGCTGCCCAACGCCGGAACGCGCCTCGGGGCAGGCGATATCCTCAATGTAAGCACGAATTTCGAGGGCATCACGGCCCTGCGTGCCCGTCTTGCAAAAGGACCGGAGGCTTAACATGTTCGTATTCATTGCGGGCGGCGGACGCACCGGCGCCCAGCTTGCATCCCTTTTATTGGCCGAAGGATATGATGTCCGCCTGATCGAAAGCCGGCCCGAACTGCTCACCCACCTGCACCGCGAACTGCCCACCGAGGCGATCTACGAAGGCGAAGCTACCAGCCCGCAGGTCCTGGAAGATGCTGGCATCCGCAAGGCCCAGGTCTTCGTTGCGGCGACCAGCAATGACGCCGCCAACCTGGCGATCTGCTACCAGGCCAGGGCCTTGTTCAGCGTCCCGCGCATCATTGCCCGGATCAATAACCCGCGCAATGCCTGGCTTTTCGACGAGACCTTCCACGTGGACGTGGCCCTCAACCACGCCAACCTGCTGGCCCACCTGATCCAGGAAGAAATGTCCATGGGCGACATGATGACCCTGCTCAAACTGCGCCGGGGGCGCTACGCCCTGGTGGAGGAGAAAGTCCCGCAGAGAGCCAGGGCCATCGGCGTGGCGATCAAGGACATGGGCCTGCCGGACGAGTGCGTGATCGCGGCCATCATCCGCAAGGGCAAGGTGGTGCTGCCGCGCGGCAACGCCACCTTCGAGGCCGAGGACGAGATCCTCGCCATCACCGACCCGGAGGGGGCGCGCCAGTTGGCCGAGCTGCTCGCGCCGGTGAGATAGGTTATGCCGCTCCCAAGCAGGGCGGGGGGGCAACCCGCTCCTGCCCATAATTGTGAATAGCGCCGGGCTGCTACGACGGCTCGAAAAATCACGTAGATGATTTTGGAAATCACGCAGGTGACTTGTTCAAGTCACCTGCGTGATTTTTTGGCTCTTTGATATTTTATGGGGTTGCCCATTTTTTCACCACAGAGATCACAGAGTCCACAGAGAAAAACATTTAAAATCTCCGTGCTCTCCGTGTGCTCGGTGGTAAAGCGGGTTTTCACCCCACTTAAACCTGAAGAGCCGATTTTTTAAGCCCATTCGGGATGATTCGATGGGTTGCCCCGGTGAAGATACCGGGCGGCAGGCCGTAGGTCGGATTGGTAATCCGACCCACAGCCTGCGAAGTCGGCAAGTCGGATTGCCAATCCGACTTACTTATTCCTCCAGGGTGGCTTCGCCGTGGGTCAGCACGTAGAGGCTGCGCGGCGCGTTCCCGCTGCGGTCGTAGACAAAATCGGTCACCAGGTATCCGGCGGCGAAGAGGTTTTCGAAGACTTCGCGGCAAAAGAAGCGCCAATCCCGCGCCAGGGGGAAGTCTTTGGCTTTGATGTCGTGGAAATCGGAGGGGATTTCAGCCAGGACGAGACGTCCGCCGGGGGGAGAGAAATGCTCGGGCGGACGCGGCAGGCCGCCGGGTCCGGTTTGGACCGGGTAGAGACCCTGCACCCCGGCCTGGATGAAATGGTCCAGGCCAAAGCTGTGATGCGCCCGCTCCCCCATCCGCCGGGCGACGCGCTGCGAGTTGATCCACCAGTCCACCTGGAAGCGGTCGGTCGGCAGCCCGGCGTTCAGCCCGTCCCGCAGTTCGCCGTATTCCGAGCGGCGGTAGAAGTTGCAAACTGCGCCGAGGCGGGAAATGTTGAGATGGGCATTGCGGCTGAGCAGCGGATCGTACGTCCAGGTGACGTGGTCGAGGCCCTGGTGGCGGACCATCTGCCATTGGGCGCGCTTGAGGGCGTAGCCGACGCCCAGGCTGCGATGGCCGGGATGGACGCCCATCATGTGCGAGCAGTGCTTGGGGCGCGGGCCGTCGGGGACGAATTCGAGGCCGGGGAAACCAAAGACGAAGCCGACCAGTTCATCATCCAGGAAAGCGCCGATGACCAGCCCGCCGTTGTGGGTTGCGGTCAGCAGCACGTGGGCCGGGACGATCTCGATATCGCTGCCGGGCCAGACCAGGCTTTGCAGCCGTTCGACGGCGGCGATATCTTCGGGGGTTTCGAGCAGGCGGATGGTCAGTTCGGGCATATCATTTTTGGGGGCGCAAACGCTGCTGGATCTTTTGCAGCAGCGGCTGGCGCGGCGTGGGGATGAGATAGTTCAAGCGGGTGGTAAAGCGGGCGGGCATCAGCCCAAAGACGCGCGGCAGGGTGTCCACCGGGCAGGTGCGGTTGACGGATAGGTAGTCCACCCAGAAGACCGAGGTGGGGAATCCGGGCGTTACCGACTCGATCAAGACCGTCAGCGCCCGCAGCGCAGGCAGGCTGAATGGAACGAGCAGGCGGTTTTTGCGGCTTACGGACAGCAGGGTTTCGACGATCTGGCGGAAGGTGAAGTATTCTGCGCCGCCGATCTCATAGGTTTTATTTTCGGTAGACGGGTTTTGCAAGACAAGCAGCAGGGCGGCAACCAGGTCTTCCACCCACAAGGGTTGGAGCAGCACGTTCCCCTCGCCCGGCAGCAGGAAAAAGAACGGGTTGAGGCGTATCAGGCGCATGATGCTGGTGGTGAAGTTGTCTTCCGGCCCAAAAACAATGGAGCCGCGTAAAATGGTATGCGGCACGCCGCTGCGCCGGATGTGTTCCTCGGCGATCCCTTTGGCCTTGAGCACCGGGAAGGCCGAAGCCCGGTCTGCGCCGAGGTGGCTGAGGTACAGGATGCGCTGGATGCCCGCATCCGCCGCGGCCTGGGACAGGTTTTGGGCGCCGCGGATGTCGGTTTCGAGCAGGTTGGCGCGCCCGCCGCGGCCCTCCCCGCCGGCCAGGTGGATGATCGTATCCACATCTCGCATGGCCGCTCGCAGGCCGCGCGCATCGCCCAGGCTGACCACAGCCACTTCGACCGGGACGCCGCGCGGCAGGTTGGGAGTCTGCGGCGAGGGGCGTACCAGCGTGCGGACCGGGTAGCCGGATTCCACCAGTTGGCGAACGAGCGCCCGGCCGATAAAACCGGTGCCGCCTGTCAGGAGTATCATGGGGTGAATTATAGCAAAGGTGAAGCCCATTCCAGTTTGTGAAAAATTTCTGTATAATGATGACATCCCTGTAGCAAGGAGGGTTTATGAGAAAGTTGGCGGTAATATCCTGTTTGCTCATTGTCCCGGTTCTGTTTGTCGCCTGTAATCCTGCAAATTCGCTTTTTGGCCCCACACCCACCTACCAGCCCAGCGCGGTTGGTCCCATGTCAACCATCGAGGCCTTGAACGGCACAATTACAGTGCTCGGTCAGTCGGCCACCGTCGCCGCGTTCACGCCCACCTTCACGCCCACCCCCACCGTCACCCCAACTCCCACCCAGACCCCCAGCGAGGAAAAGGTCGCCGAGTTGCTGGCGAAGGAGCTTGAAGAAGACTTGTTGTCCACTGTGGGGATCAGGTTGACCGAGGTCTCGTTCGGGCCGAAGAACGCGCCGGTTGACCAGTTGACCGAGCTATACGTCTCCCTCGAATGCGCCGGCCAGTCCACAGCATTCGAAGCCTTCGCCGCCGTGATGAACGCCTTCAGGAACCGCAAAACCGCCAAAAATTCTGTCCCCGGTTCGACAAATGTGATGAAAGTCTTGATCTACAAAGGTTCAGAATACAAAATGCGGTACGAGATCACCTGGGACCTCGTCGTCGCTTACATCAATCGCAAAATCACCGTTGATGAGCTCAGGTCTAAAATTACGATGATCCCCTGAAGGTGGGCGTGGTAAACTCAGGGGCATTACTCCCCCTTTATCAGGCAAGGACCGATGACCCTCTACCCCCTGACTGCCGTCCGTACCCTGTCCCTTCACACCCAGGGACTGACCCATCCCAGCGGAAGCGAACCACCCGCAGGCCTGGATTCCATTATGGAAACAGTAAACAAGCTGGGAGCGATCCAGATAGACACCCTGCAAATGGTGGCCCGCGCCCATTACCTGACCCTCTGGAGCCGCCTCGGGACCTACGACCGGGCCGATTTCGACCGCCTGGCCTACGACCCAACTGAGCGCCAACTGTTCGAGGGCTGGCAGCACGCCGCCTGCTACATCCCCTTGAAAGACTACCGCTACCAGATGCCCCACCAGCGCCGCCTGCGCGAACACCACTCCTCCTGGTATGCCGACTGGTTGAGCCGGAACCACAACCCTGAAGTTGTCGAGTTCGTGCGCCAAAAAGTGACCCGCGATGGGGCGCAAAAAGTCAGCGATTTCGAGCGCGGCGACCATCCGCCCGGCGCGTGGTGGAACTGGCGCCCGGCCAAGGTGGCCCTGGAATTCCTGTACGCTTTCGGCGAGTTCATGATCGCAGACCGGGTCAACTTCCAGAGAGTCTACGACCTGACCGGGCGCATCCTGCCCGATTGGGTGGACACCACCGAGCCGACCACCGATGAACGAGACCGCCACTGGATCGAACTCGGCGGGCGGGCGCTGGGGGTCTTCGACGAGCATCATGCCTGTCAGTACACCCATACGAAGATCACCAAAGGCCGCCCCTTCGTGCGCCAACTGGTCGAAGAGGGCGTTTTCGTCCCGATCCGGGCTTATCTCAACGACGGCAAAGCCCACGACGGCTTGTTCGTCCACCGGGACAACCTGTCCCTGCTGGAGCAGGCCGCCGACGGGACGCTCAAAGCCGAGCGGACGACCTTCCTCAACCCGTTCGACAGCCTGTTCTACGGATGGGGCCGCGATGAAGCCTTTTGGGGATTCTGGCAGCACATCGAAGCCTACGTCCCCGCGCCTAAGCGACGCTACGGCTACTTCTGCCTGCCCATCCTGCACCGCGAGAAACTGGTCGGGCGCTTCGATCCCAAGCTGGAACGCAAGGACGGCCTCCTGCGCCTGAAAGCCCTCTACCTCGAACCGGGCATCGCGCCAGACGATGAACTGGTCGCCGCAGTGGCAGCCGCCATGCAGGATTTCATGAAATTTCACGACGCAAAGGAACTGGTCATCGAGAAAAGCACCCCGCCTGAGTTTGGCGACAGGCTTTTGAAAGCCATGGATTAATGACTCTACTGCAAAAACCTTAACGCAAAGCCGCCACGTTACAAAGGCGCAAGGAAAACCTGTTTTTGTTCCCAAAACGTACTTTTTTCGCTTGTAAACGGCGATTTGCGCAAATTTAATTTACAAAACTTGGCGACTTTGCGGCCCGGCGTTAAAGGTTCTGACCTTTTTGCAGGGGAGTCATTAATGCAAAAGGAGAAGCCGGTTTCCGGTTTCTCCTTTTGGCAGGGGCCAAGAGAAGAGCCCAAAATATGTGTATGGTTGAGTGCTCTCTCAGGGCGATTGAATATATTAAATCATATTTCAGATATTTAAACAAGTGTTAAATAATAATCAACTATCACGAATAATATATCAATAAAAGCTACAAGGCCATAAAATATGCTTGTAACCTTGAACCCGTTATAATTGCGCCATGACCATTTCTCCACACCTCGAACGCGCCCGCCAAAACGGCCACCCTTTGATCGCTGGCAACACCGTCACCTTCCTTTGGGAGGGCGAAACCGCCCCTCATTTCATCAGCGATTTGACCCATTGGGACGAAAATCCGCTGCCGATGACCCCCATCGCTTCTGAACTTTGGGCCTGTTCCTTTGACCTGCCGCCGGACGCCTACCTCGAATATTCCTTCTACGACCCCGAATCCCGTGAGCGCATCCCTGACCCGCTCAACCCGCACAAGTATTGGAACGGTATCCATGCCTACAACAACTATTTCCACATGCCGGGGAGCAGACCCACCCCTTTGGCGCGGCGCAGGCCCGGGGTCCCGCGCGGGACGGTGATCCGCCGCCAGGTTGAGTCAGGGATGAGGATCATCGGCTCGAAACGGGACGTTTACCTGTACCAGCCTCCGACGGAGGTTCCCGTCCCGCTGCTGGTCGTCTACGATGGCCCGGATTACCTCCGGCGCGGCAAACTGGTCAATATTGTGGATAACCTGATCGCCCAGGAACGGATGCGCCCGGTTGCAATGGCGCTGGCGCAAAACGCCGGGGCCGACCGCCACGTGGAGTATGCCTGCGCCGACAGCACCCTGGCCTTCCTGACTGACCGCCTCCTGCCGCTGGCGAAGGCGCATTTGAGCCTGCTGGATGCGGATGCCCACCCCGGCGCATTCGGGGTGATGGGCGCCTCGATGGGCGGGCTGATGGCCTTGTACACATCCCTGCGCATGCCGCAAATCTTCGGGAAGGCGCTCTGCCAGGCCGGGGCGTACCGGTTCTGGGGCCAGGATGGGGCGGTGTTCCCATTGGTTCAGCACATGCCCAGACCGGAGGTCAAACTCTGGCTCGATTGCGGGCGGATGGATTTCCTGCTGGAGGCCAACCGCCAGATGGCCGGGCTGCTGGAAGAAAAGGGGTATGATTTCGAGTACCACGAGAATGGCGGGGCGCACAACTACGCAACCTGGCGGGACGCGTATGCGCCGGGGCTGGTGTATTTGTTTGGCTGACATTCGCGAGCGCGCCGCGCCTGACCTTTTTACTGGGATTATCCCATTTGGAAAGGCGCGCCGCGCCGGTGGATCAGGAGGTTTCTCATGGAAATCGCGATCATGCTCGAAGGCCAGAACGGGCTGAACTGGCCGCGCTGGAAAGCCATCGTCCGGCTTGTGGAAGAGTTGGGTTTTGTTGGCCTGTACCGCTCGGACCATTTCACCAACGGGAGTCCGCCGGACAAGGATTCGCTCGAACTGTGGGTCTCGTTGACCTGGCTGGCCGACAACACTCACCGGATTGAGTTCGGCCAACTGGTTTCGCCGTTCTCGTTCCGTCACCCGGTCTTTACCGCCCGCATGGCCGCCGCCGTGGACGACCTGTCTGGCGGGCGGTTGACGCTGGGGGTCGGCGCGGGCTGGCAGGAACGCGAGCACCATCTGTTCGATTTCCAACTCCTGGATAAAAAGGGCCGCTTCCGGCGCTTCGAGGAAGGCCTGGAGGTAGTCACCCGGCTGCTCAGAAGCGATGCACCCGCTGAATTTGAGGGTGAGTTTTACGCCCTGCGCGGGGCAACCTTGCTGCCGCGTCCGCTGCGCCCCGGCGGGCCGCCGCTTTTGATCGGCGGCAATGGAGAGACGCGTACCCTGCCGCTGACCGCCCGTTACGCTGACGAATGGAATGCGGTCTTCCTGCCGCCGGAAGAATTTCGCCGCCTGAACATCCGCCTGGACGCGTTGCTGGCCGCGCAAGGGCGGGATCCGTCTGATGTGCGGCGCTCGATGATGACCGGCTGTCTCTTTGCCATCCACGAGGCCGATTTGGGGGCCAAACTCGCGGGGCGCGGCCGGACGTTCGACGAGGTGCGCCAGCGAGGCGTAATTGCCGGAACCGGCCCGCAGGTGCAGGAGCAACTGTCCAGGCTGGAGCAGGCCGGGGTCCAGAGAGTCATGCTGCAATGGCTGGACCTGGACGATCTGTCCGGGCTGGAAGCGCTGGCGAAGGCTGTCCTGTGATCCTGGCGACATTGGTTTACCTCAAACGCGGCGGGCAGACGTTGATGATCCATCGCGTCAAAAAAGATAATGACATGCACGCCGGGAAGTGGAACGGGCTGGGCGGCAAGTTCGAGGCAGGGGAAACGCCCGAAGCCTGCGCCATCCGCGAGGTGCGGGAGGAATCGGGCCTGGAGATGCGCTCGCCGCGGCTGCGCGGGCTGGTCATGTTCCCGGCTTTCAAGGGAGATGACTGGTACGTGTTCGTCTTCACCGCCGACGAGTTTTCCGGCAGCCTGCTGGCTGAATCCGCTGAGGGCCGCCTGGCGTGGATCGAGGATGATGAGATCGAGTCGCTGCCTTTGTGGGAGAGCGACCACATCTTCCTGCCCTGGCTGCGGGATGGAAAGTTTTTCTCGGCCCGTTTCGATTATGACGGGGACAAGATGACCGGTTACGAGGCGGCTTTCCACTGACCCCGCTTTTGCAACCTTTTTGCCATCAGAATTTTCATTGCAGAAAGAAGCCAGTTCCGGTATAGTTGGCGCGCATCGTTGCAATTTTTCAAATATCAAGATGATCCTGGTGTGGAAATGAAAATCGAAGTCCGCGAAATCACCAAAACAGATACAGCCTGGGACGGCCTGGTGCAGAATTCACGCCAAAACTGCGTGTTCGTTTCGCGC
Source organism: Anaerolineales bacterium UBA5796 (assembly GCA_002418215.1). Classification (GTDB taxonomy): domain Bacteria; phylum Chloroflexota; class Anaerolineae; order Anaerolineales; family Villigracilaceae; genus UBA5796. The sequence goes on along the minus strand of DIDQ01000139.1, from coordinate 68,434 downwards.
AGTTTCCTCGAAACCTGGACCGGGAAAAACCCGTTCTGGCGTCTCCTGAAACTGGGATGCTTCGACGAGCAGGGACGGCTTGTCGGCGGGCAGGGGATCATCCACCGCAAGATAGTGGGGGTACGTGTCCAGAATACCCTCAGCATTTTTTATGCGGGTACACCCGTCCTGGCAGGCGACATCCCCGAAAACAGCCCGGAGCAATACGAGATTTTGTCGGCGCTGGCGCGTGAGTCGCGCAAGCATTTTCCCTACATGCGCATCGAGTTCCACCCAAATCTGACCGACGCCCGCGCCTATCTCGATAACGGCTGGGAAGCCGCGCCCCAATATACTCACACCTGGGACCTGCGCGACCTGAACGCTGTCTTGAAAAGCATGCACCGCAAACAGACCTATGTCCGCAAGGCGCAGGATATGTTCGATTTCAGCATCGAGCGCGGCGAGACGATCATCAACGACTTCCTGCGCCTGTACGCCGAGACCATGGCAAAATTCGGCTGGCAGCCGCCCGCCAGTTGGAAGACCGCCTTCCAGCACCGGGCAAAATGGCTCGAAAGCCAGGACCTCCTGCGTCCCTTCACCTGCCGCACCAAGAACGGCGAACTGGTCGGCGTGGCGCTCTACATCCTCAGCCGCGAAAGCCGGGTGGCCTACTTCTGGCTGGTCGGCTACGACCACGACCGCAACAGCAAAGAATTCCCGCCCGCCATCCATTATTACGCCGCCCAAAACCTGGCCGGGGAATTCGACATGATTGACTTCGGCGAAGGCGGCAACTCCAGCCTGTACGCCTATAAAGATTCGCTCGGCGCAGAGTCCCTGCCCTTCTGGGTGCTCAAGACCGGCGGCATCTCGAATTGGGCCAAAATTTACCAGCTCCTGCGCAAGACCCGCCAGGCGTTGCTCAAGATCATCCCCTAGGGAGCCGCCATGTACACCGTCCGCGAATTGAAACCCGACGAAGGCGAAAAATGGGACGCCTTTATCGCCAAATCTCCCCAGGGCAGCCTCTTCCACCGGCTCGAATGGAACCGGATGCTGGTCGAGACCGATCCGCATCTGGACGGATTCCTGCCCCTCGTCTGCGTGGACAAGAACGACCAGTTCCTCGCCGGGCTGACAATCCCGTACCGGCTCGACTCTTCCCGACGTTTGGCCTGCCCGCCGTTTTTCGGGTATGTCACCTCCCTGTTAGCCGATTCGCTCCGCTACGTTGAGAGGCGCCACACCTACGCAAGTTACTCTGCCCTCGTAGACCTGGCGAATGGTCTGGCCGCCCGGATCGAATCGGCCTGCCTGCGCAACTCGCCCGACTTTTGGGACATCCGCGCGTTCATGTTCCTCGAATGGAAGATCCAGACCGTCTACACCCACGAGTTGACGTTTGCCGACAACGCCTGGGAAAAAGTATCCCCCGATTTGCAAAAAATTATCCAGGCTGGGCAGGGAAAATATTCCCTGAAACCCGCCGTAAGCGACGAATTCGACGAAACCTTCGCGGCGCGCAACCTGCAGATCGAGGCGGGGGTGCTCAAACCGCGCCTCGCCTGGATGCGCACCACTGAAACGGGCCGCCTGTTCGCCCTGACCGATCCGCAGGGCCGGCCGGTCGCTTTGACCCTGGCGGTCTTGAGCCAACCCGACCGCCGCGCTTATCTCTGGGGCACGGCTTGTGTAGAGGGAGATGATTCCACTATCCTGCCGGTGCTGTTTTGGCAGGTCTGCGCCGCCCTCGCCGCAGATTACCCGCGCCTCGACCTGGGTTATTCGGCCAATATCCAGCTCAGCCAGGCCAAAGACAGACTGGGCGGCAGGCTTCTCCCTACTTTTGTAACCAGTTACTCAGCCGGGAGCAAAAAGCCCTCCGGCCGAAGCGATGCCGCAGACGGGGAATAAGCGACAATAAAAACTTCCGATTGAAAAGATACGCGGGAGAACGATCTAACTCCAGCGCCAGGCTGTACCGTCTTTGCTGTCCTCGATGGTGACGCCCAATTCCTTGAGCCGGTCACGGATCAGGTCGGAGAGCGGCCACAGTTTTTGCTTGCGCACCTCGCCCCGGACTTCAACCAGCAGGGCGATGAATTTGTCGGCGTCGCTCGAGCCGGTCTTTTCGGCCAGGCGCAGGCCGAGGACGCCGGTCAGTTCGCGCAGGGTGGCCTGGGCCGGGGCGAGCTGCCCGGCAGTTGCGCCGGCGTCACGGGCAGTATTGACCTGGCGGACCAGGTCGAAAATGCCTGCCAGCGCGCCGGAAGTATTGAAGTCGTCATCCATCGAGTCGGTGAACGTCTGCTGGGTTGTTTCGGTCTGAGCGGCGAGGGCGGACAAAACGTCAGCCGGGGCGTTTTTTGCGGACGGCGCGGCAGGCTGAAGTCCCTGCCCTGAGCTGTGTCGAAGGGCCGATTTGATCCGCTCCAGGCCCCTTTCGGCGGCGTCGAGGGCTTCGTCGGTGAAGGCCAGCGGGGAGCGGTAGTTCCCGTTCAGCACGATCATCCGCATCACGTCGCCATCCCGCTTTTCAAGGAATTCGGTGATGGTAATCAGGTTGCCGAGCGATTTGGACATTTTCTCGCCGCCGAGTTGGAGCATCCCGTTGTGCATCCAGTAGCGGGCGAACGGCTTGCCGGTGAACGACTCGGACTGGGCGATCTCGTTCTCGTGGTGAGGGAAGATCAGGTCGTTGCCGCCGCCATGGATGTCTATTTGTTCGCCGAGTTCGTGCAGGTTCATGGCCGAGCACTCGATGTGCCAGCCGGGGCGGCCCTGGCCCCAGGGGGAGTCCCAGGCGGGTTCGCCGGGTTTGGCGGCTTTCCACAGGGCGAAGTCCATCGGGTGTTCCTTCAGTTCGCCGACTTCGATGCGCGCCCCGGCCTGCATGTCGTCCAGTTTGCGGGCGGAGAGTTTGCCGTAGTCGTCGTCGCGGGTGACGCGGAAGTAGACGTCGCCGTTGGCGGCGGGATAGGCGTAGCCCTTCCCGATCAGGCCCTGGATCATAGCCTGGATCTTGTCCATCGTGCGCGTCGCCTGCGGGTTGGCGGTGGCGGGCATGATGTTCAGGTCGGACAGGTGTTCCTCGAAATCGTGGATGTAACCGTTGGCGAGGGCGAAGGGGTCCACGCCCATCTGGTTGGCGCGGGCGATGATCTTGTCGTCCACGTCGGTGAAGTTCATCACGTGCTTGACCTTGTAGCCGCGATACTCAAGATAGCGGCGGACGATGTCGAAGACCAGGGCCGACATGGCGTGCCCGACGTGGGCATCCGAATAGACGGTCGGGCCGCAGACGTACATTTTGACGAGGCCGGGTTCGATGGTTTCGAAGTTTTCTTTTTTGCGGGTCAGGGTGTTGTAAACGCGCAGCATGTTGGCTCCTTGAAAATTGCTGGGGATATTATACCCTTCGCCGTCTTTCGAGGGGATGCCTGCCTACCGGCTCCAGCCGCCGGGCAGGACCGCGACACCGACGACGACCAGGGCCAGCGCGCCGATGACCGCCAGCAGGCCAACCTGGTATTGGTCCGCCTCCCGCTTCCTGAACATCGCCGGGGCGTGGGCCGCGGCCGCCGCCAGCAGCATGGCCCCCAGGTGTTCGAGGCGGAACATCGGGAAGCCCGCCCCGCCGAAGCCGGTGACGAAAAGGTAGATAAGGCCGAGCAGCACCTGCAAATCCATCAGGCCACTGAACCCGGCTGAGAGGCCGCGGTCCATTTTGCTGTAGGGTTTCTTTTGCGCCCAGCCCGCCGCGAATTTGGCGAGCGCCAATACCCCAACGAGCACGACCAGCCAACGAAGGATGGAATGTACCATTAAGAGGATGTTCATGTTTTCTCCTTATAGGCTCTATCCGAAAATTCTCTAACGCAAAGCCACAAAGTCACAAAGACGCAAAGGGATTATTTTTTGGAAGCTTTTTGGTATTTCCACTTCGTCAAAATTGACCTTGAGCCATTTTGGAAGCGAGTCAATGGGTCTTCTTTTGCTCCCATTTTTCTAGAAGTCTGCATTTTCACCACGAAGACACGAAGTCACAAAGACTCAAAAGGGAGAATATTTTGTGACTTTGCGACTTGGTGACTTGGTGGTAAGGTTTTCAGACACTCTCTAAAACTGCCTGGCGTCTTCGCGCCTTTGCGTTAAAAATTCAATTTAGGACAGGCTTTTAGTGTGAAGTTTGCCAATGGTAGCACAAAACCCTCTCTCGTGTAAAATGCATCTTTTCAATTACTGATGTTACGTACTCACTCGACGCCCGCACGGGGACTTCGTAAGAGCAGCCCGGCGGTTTTATCGTCGGGCGGGGCGTGCGGTAAGGGTCTCCCTGGGGCGCAAATGGATACTGTTGCGTAACATCAGTCAACACCCCCACTTCCTCCTTCTTTTCGAGAAGATACTGTAAAATCAAGGCGCAAGGATTGATGAACTTTTCACAAGGAGACTCCCATGCCCTACACCACCATCCTGACCGAAACCCGCGGCCGCGTCGGCCTGGTCACGCTCAACCGCCCCGAGGCGATGAACGCCCTCAACCCGACCATCCTGGACGAGCTGATGCAGGCCCTCGAAGCCTTCGACGCCGACGACGGCATCGGCGCGATGGTCATCACCGGCAGCGAGAAGGTCTTCGCCGCCGGGGCCGACATCAAATTCATGGCCGAGGCCAGCGAAGAAGAAATGCGCCAGAGTCCCTTCATCGGCTCGTTCGACCGCATCCGCAAGATCAGGAAACCGATCATTGCCGCAGTCTCAGGCTGGGCGCTGGGCGGCGGTTGCGAGCTGGCGATGTCCTGCGACATGATCGTCGCCTCCGAGAAGGCCAGGTTCGGGCAGCCGGAGATCACCATCGGCGTCATCCCCGGCGCGGGCGGGACCCAGCGCCTGACCCGTGCGGTCGGCAAAGCCATCGCCATGGAAATGGCGCTCAACAACCGCACCCTGTCGGCGGCGGAGGCCTGTCAGTTCGGCCTCGCCAACCGGGTCGTCCCGGTCGAGCGCTTCCTGGACGAGGCCCTGTCCCTGGCCGCGGAGATCGCCTCCCGCGCCCCGCTCGCGGTCCGGGCCGCCAAAGCGGCGGTCAACGCGGCCTTCGAGATGTCCCTGACCGAGAGCCTGGAGGTCGAAAAAGACCTGTTCTATGGCCTGTTTTCCACCGAAGACCAGAAGGAAGGCATGAAGGCTTTTGTCGAGAAGCGCAAAGCGGAGTGGAAGGGGAAGTAAACCAGTGACCAGTAACCAGTGATCAATTTCAGTGGACAGTGAGCGCGGCATGTTGACGTATCGGGAGTTGAAGCGGGGGTTCGATACGCTGCGGCTGGGCGGCAGGCCGGTCATTGCCCACGCTTCGCTCAAAGCCTTCGGGCCGGTGCGCGGCGGGGCGAACAGCCTGATCGGGGCGCTGCTGGCCTCCACCGGCGGGATCATCGTGCCAGCCTTCACCTACAGGACAATGGTCACGCCCAGGGTCGGACCGCCAAATAACGGGATCATTTACGGCAGCGGCGAAGACCACAACCGGATGGCGGAAATTTTCTCCCCGGCCATGCCCGCCGACAAAATGATGGGCGTCCTGCCCGAAACGCTGCTGCGCCACCCGCAAGCGTGCCGGACCCGCCACCCGATCCTGTCCTTTGGCGGCATCCAGGCTGATGCGATTCTCGTTATCCAAACCCTCTTCGAACCGTTTGCCCCGATCGGGGAACTGGCCCGCCGGGACGGCTGGGCCTTGCTCCTCGGCGTGGACCATACCGTCAACACCAGCATCCACTACGCCGAGAAACTGGCCGGACGCAGGCGCTTCGTCCGCTGGGCGCTGACCCGGGGCGGGGTGCGCGAATGCCCCAACTGGCCCGGCTGCTCCGATGGGTTCGAGGCCGTCGCCCCCGCCCTCGAAGGCGTGACCCGCAAGGCCCAAATCGGCGGGGCGCTGGTACAGGCTGTGCCGCTGCAAGCCCTGTTCGAGGCCGTGATCGCAGCCATCAAAAAAGACCCGCTGGCTTTGCTCTGCCAGCGGGAGGAATGTGAGCGGTGTGAGGCGGTAAGAGTAGGGGCGGGTCTCAGACCTGCTCCTACTGCAACGTAATTTCCTCGATCCGCCACTGCTCTTCGGGGATCAGCTTTTTCAGCCGTTCGAGCAGTTCCGGGTTGACACGGGTGTTGTAGTTGGGGAAATCCAGCAGGTAGCCGCGCCCGCCCTCGAAAATCTGGAATGAGAACCTGTCCTTGCCGGGGTACGAGATCAGCAGGTCGAAAATCCGTTTGGTGCGCCGCCGGTCGCGCTCGGGGTCGCCGTTGGGGCGCATGACAATCACGATCTGTCGCGGCGGGCGCTCCGGCTCATCCTCCCTGACGGGGGCGCGGCGAGGGGGCAAAGGCATGGCGGTGACGACCGCTTCGGGCGTGGGCGTCTCGACCCGTGCAGGCTGGGCCGCCAGGACGGGGACGTCTGCCGAGGCATCTTCTTCGGCGTGAAAGGCCGCCGGGGTCCACTCGTCCCAGCCGGGAGGGAAGGAGTCCGGCGGGGGCGGGCCGTCTTCGTCCCAGTCGGGGACGAACTCGTCCGGGAGGTAGGCCGCCGGAACCTCCTGGACCCTGGGCTGGGGCCGCGGCTGCGGAGGCGGAGTCCCCGCCCGGGGCTGGGACGTGGCCTGGGTCCGGCGGGCAGGCCGAGGGTCCAGAACGGGTGCCGCCGCCGGTTTAACGGGATCGAGCGGTTCGAGCAGGGCCATCTCGGTTTTGATGGCGTCCACCAAAATTTTGGGAACGTTACCCTGGGCGTCCACTTTACCTTCGACCACGATGACCTTGCCCACTTCGCACAGGTCACGCGTCTGCGCCCAGGTGCGGGGGAAGAGCACCAGTTCGATGCTGCCCTGGATGTCTTCGATGGTGACGAAGCCCATCGGTTTGCCGGCCTTGGTCTGGTGCGGACGGGCGACAGTGACCAGCCCGGCAACGCGCACTTTTTCGTCATGGTTGGCTTCGGGCAGTTGGCCGGAGAAATAAGAGACGATGCGGGTCAGGGTGGCCTGGTAAGGGGAAAGCGGGTGGTCTGAGATGTACAGGCCGATCAGGTCGCGCTCCCAGTTGAGCATTTCCTTGCGGTCAATGGTGACTTTTTCGGGCAGGGTGACGATCTCAGCCTTGACGCCGGTGGCCGCGCCGAAAAGCGACATCTGCCCGGCTTCGGCGGCCCGGAAGTGGCTGGCGCTGGCGGCGGTGATGCGGTCGAGGGCGGCCAGCAGGGCGCCGCGCTCGCCGAGGCTGTCGAGTGCGCCGACTTTGATGAGACTCTCGATGGCGCGCTTCCCGGCGGAACGCAGGTCTACCCGGCGGGCGAAGTCGTTGATGTCGGCAAAAAGGCCGCCTTCGACCCGGGCAGCCAGGATCAGGTCCACTGGTCCCTGGCCGACGTTCTTGACCGCGCCCATGCCGTAGCGGATGGCAGGCCCAGCCTCGCGGTCGTCAATGGTGAAGTCGAAACCGGAGTGGTTGACGTCCGGCGGGAGCACGTCAATGCCCATGCTGCGCGAGTCAGCCACGTAGAGGGCCACTTTGGCGGTATCCTGGCGGAATACCGACATGAGCGCCGACATGTATTCGGCGGGGTAGTGAGTCTTCAGGTAGGCCGTCTGGACGGCGATCAGGCCGTAGTCGGCGGCATGGCTGTTATGGACGATAATGTCGTTGGCAATAAAATTGTGATGTTCGGCAATTTCAAGGTCGTAGGTTTGTTTTTCACCGACATATTCGATGCTTATAATTTCATCCCAGTAAATATCGCTGTTGCTTAACCGTCGCATTGCGGGGTCATCAAAATACTCAGCCAATCGGCTCATAGTCTGGCGATTAAATCCGCGCTTGGTGATTGTGTGAGAAGGATAAAACTCGCGTTGGGCTATCCCACTTTCTGCATTGAGTTTTAGCCAGGAAATACCAACCCGATCCTTCGCAGTTCTTACAAGTTCCTTTGCGGTGATTGGGACGATATCCTTCGTACTAATGATGTGAGCGGGGTGATCTTCCAGCAAGGCTTTTAAAGCTGCGCTGTTTTTCGCACTGAACAGGAATCCGCCAACCGTTTCAGAAAAAGCAAACAGGTTTTCATAACCTGTAATAAATAATTGCCAGCCTGTACGACCATCTTTATACGGAAAAGTAACTTTACGCAGACGGCTGATGATTCCGAGACGAAGAAATAAGTGTTGCATTTGTCGCGCCATGCGTTCCGATGCTGTGGCATAAAACGCACAATGGCTTCGCGGGTCAAGATGACCATCACCTTCCCACATGCGACTCAGAAGCAGGGAAATCTGCCGGTTTGTCAGTTCGAAAACAGGGGCCGGGAATTCTTTTTGGTGAGCAGTCTTACCTAGAATACCCAGTTCACCAGCCCAGGTGAAGATTTCAGGTGGAATGGACCGGTCAACGCGCCTAGCGTAAACCGACCATGTGGATTTGTGCATTCTTGCCGTACATTGGACATTCTCAAACTGTTCTGCTGATGAGATGAAATCTTGAACTTGGCAATCATCCTGGCTGTAGAAATAAACCGAATGTGGATGGCAGAGATTCCCCTCAGCCAATAAGTGACCGAGTGCAATGACTTGATGGTCAGGCCATTCCCGATGACCATCTACAGGCAACATACGCGGTACGGCAATTAAGTTGCCGGGATGGAGATAATCGAGGATTTTCCAACCATCATAGGTGTAAAAAGGATGGTTGGCTGTGGCTTCGATTTGCCGGCCCAAGGCTGTGGTTAGGCGATATACAGGCTTGATCCCATTATCCATCACCTGAATTACTGAGCTGGAACAGAGTTTTAATGAGTCAATGTCTGTAGAAATAGTGTTCGCCAGTTTAACCGAAGCACGGTGTAAATCCTCAATTTTGACTAACCGTCCGGTCTCTGCATCCAGAACTTCCACATCACCCGGCAGGCACTTGTTGAACCCATAACGGGCGAACTGCTCCCAATCTTCGAAGATGGCGGTGGCGGTGGCCTTGTCCATCGTCTTTTCGGAGGCGCCTTTGATGAATTTCTGTTTGTGCTTGGCGATCTTGTCGGCCTGCTTCTTGGAAATGGCCTTGCGCAAGTCGTCGGATTCGGAGCGGGTGTACCCGGCCAGCTCCACTACGGCCCGCATGATCTGTTCCTGGTAGACCGCGATGCCAAACGTATCCCTGAAGATGGGTTCCATCGAGGGGTGACGGTATTCGATCTGCTCTTCGCCGTTCATGCGTTTGACGTAGGAGGGGATGAAGTCCATCGGGCCGGGACGGTAGAGGGCCACGATGGCGATGATGTGGTCCAGGCTGCGGGGTTTCATCTCGACCACCCAGCGGGTCATCCCCGAACCTTCGAGTTGGAATATTCCAGCCGTTTGGCCGCGCCCCATCAGTTCGAAGGTGGCGGGATCGTCGAGGGGGATGTTGTCGAGGTTCAGTTCGATGCCATGCCGTTCTTTGATCATGGCGCAGGCGCGGGCCATCACTGTCAGTGTGGACAGGCCGAGGAAATCCACCTTGAGCATACCCATGCTGTCGAGGATGCCCATCTCGAACTGGGTGACGGTCTTGATCGGCGTTTCCTCCGAATTGCTGGTGGGGCGGTGGATGGGCAGGTAGTCGGTGACCGGCTTGTCGGCGATGACCAGACCGGCTGCGTGCGTCCCGGCATTGCGGACGGTGCCCTCCATGTGGATGGCGGTATCCACCAGATTCTTGACCTTGGGGTCAGAGGCATAGGCGGCTTTGAGATCCGGGATCTGTTCGAGCGCCTCGGACAGCGAGACCGGCTTGCCGGGGATGTTGGGGACGAGTTTGGCGATCTTGTCCACTTCGGGGATGGGGATGTCCATCACCCGGGCCACATCCCGCAGGGCGCCGCGGGCGGCCATGGTGCCGAAGGTGATGATCTGGGCCACCTTGTCGTCGCCGTATTTGCGGGCGCAGTAATCCAGCATTTCGGAGCGGCGGTCGTCCTGGAAATCCAGGTCAATATCAGGCATGGAGACCCGCCCCGGGTTGAGGAAGCGCTCGAAGAGCAGGTGATGTTCGATCGGGTCCACCAGGGTGACGAACAGGGAATACGCCACCAGCGATCCCGCCCCGGAGCCGCGCGTGTTGTACCAGATGCCGATCTCCCGCGCATACCGGCACAGGTCCCAGACGATCAGGAAGTAGGCGTTGAAGCCCATCGAGCCGATCACGTCGAGTTCGAAATTGAGCCGCTCGGCGATCTCAGGGTCGTTCTTGCGCGAACCGTAACGGATTTCGAGTCCCTGCTCGCACAGGTGGCGCAGGTAGGTCGCGTCGCTGAAACCTTCGGGGACCGGGAATTCGGGCAGGTGATAGCCCTTGAAGCCCAGGTCCACCTGGCAGCGCTCGGCAATGGCGATCGTGTTCGAAAGCGACTCAGGGATCTCGGCAAACAGGCGGCTCATCTCCTGCGGCGAGCGCAGGTAGAAGGTCTGGCTGTCGTAACGCATCCGGTCGGGGTCGCTGAGCAGTTTGCCGGTCTGGATCGCCAGCAGGATGTCCTGGTATTGGGCGTCGTCCGGCTCGATGTAGTGGACATCGTTGGTCGCCACGAACCTGGCTGAATATTTGGCCCCCAGTTCGACCAGTTTGCGGTTCAGTTCGGTGATTTCCTTGATGTTGTGCTGCTGGAGTTCGACGAAGAAATTGTCCGGGCCGAAGACGTCGTAATACCAGTTCATGCGGCGGACGGCCTCGTCGGGCCGCTCCTCGATCAGGTCACGCGGGATTTCAGCCGACATACAGCCCGAGGTGGCAATCAGCCCTTCGGCGTGTTCCGCCAGGAATTCGTGGTCAATGCGTGGATAATAGTAAAAACCGTCCATTTGGGCGGCGGAAGTGATCTTGAGCAGGTTCTGGTAGCCGGTTTCGTTCTCGGCCAGCAGCAGCAGGTGGCTTGATTTCTTGTCGAGTTTCGAATCCCGGTCGGTCATCCGCCGGGCGGCCATGTAGGCCTCCACGCCGATGATCGGCTTGATCCCCGCATCCCTGGCGGCATTGTAGAACTCGATCACGCCGAACATCGTGCCGTGGTCGGTGATGGCCAGGGCAGGCATGTCCATCTCTTTGGCGCGCTTGACCAGCTTCTTGATGTTCGAGAAGCCATCGAGCAGGGAGTACACGGTGTGGGTGTGGAGGTGGACGAAGGACATGTTCAGTAATCAGTGACCAGTATTCAGTGTTCAGTAACCAGTAGGGCTGGTTGGATTATAGCACCGCGCTCCCCGCTGAAACTTGCGGTTAACTTAAAATATTATTCGAACAAGAGTTCTTGATCCGCGCAAATGCGTCGCACCTGACCAGGCGGGATTCTTCCGGGCGAGAGAGCCTCCCGCTTGACCGGATTTCCCGCGGCAGCCGGGTGCGACGCATCCTCAGGGGTGCGGCTTACGCCTGTTCGCCTTCTTCGTCCAGGAAACCGCTTTGGCGCAGTTCCTTGAGTTCTTCGAGGGCGATGTCTTCGTTCTTGATCTCGATGATGCGCTCCAGTTCGATGTTGGGGAAGATGGCGCGCACGTCGCGGATGAAGCCGGCATCCACATCGTGATTGGCAGCCCGGACGATCTCATCCAGATCAAGGTCGGTTAAACCGCTCTCGCGGATAGCCCGGATGAATTCAGGGGTCACGTCGTGGATGGCGCACTGGACGATTTCGTCCACGTCCAGGTCGGTGATCCCGGCCTCGCGCAGCGCCAGGACGAACTCGGCAGTCACGCCGTGGATGGCGCATTGGACGATCTCGTCTGTGTCGAAGTCGGTGATCCCGGCTTCCCGCAGGCCGCGCAGGTATTCGGTGGTGACGCCGTGGATACTGCACTGGACAATTTCGTCCACATCCAGGTCGGTGATCCCGGCCTCGCGCAGGGCCACGACGTACTCCGGCGTAACCGCATGGATGGCGCACTGGACGATCTCGTCCACGTCGAAGTCGGTGATCCCGGCTTTGCGCATGTTCCTGAGATAGTCCGGCGTGACCCCGTGGATGGCGCACTCGACCAGTTCATCCACATCCAGGTCGGTGATGCCCGCCTCGCGCATGCCCCGAATGTATGCAGGGGTCACGCTGTGATTGGACAGTTCGACCAATTCATCCAGGTCGAAATCGTCCAGGCCGGTTTCGCGCAAGGCGCGGATGTATTCGGCGTTCACATTGTGGATGCGCAGGTTGACCAGTTCGTCCACGTCGGCTTCGTCCAGGCCGGCTTCGCGCAGGCTGCGGACGTAAGCGGGCTTGACATTGTGCAGGCGCAGTTCCTGAAGCTCGGACAGGGAGAGCTTGCGGTTGCCGAGCAGGCTCAGTTCGGCGGCCAGTTCGGCGGCTTCGCCGGGCGAGTAGCCGGTGCGGGCCGGATCGGAGGTGAGGATGCGCGGCCGGGGCGGAACTGGCGGGACGGGGGCTACGGGAGCCACCGGGGGGACAGGTGGAATCGGGGGAACGGGAGCAGGCCCAAAGTTCCCGGCAAGGACCGGCTCGCTCGATTCCAAGGCTCTGAACAACGCTTCAGCCTCGTCCACTGTGATCGTTCCGTCTGAAAGCATTTCCAATATTTGCATACGTTCCTGGGTCAGGTCCATTTTTGGTCTCCTGTGAGAGGGGTATTCACCACAAAGGCACGAAGTTCACAAAGATTCTCTTTGTGGACACGAAGATAGCTTTGTGCTCTCTGTGTCTCTGTGGCGAGTGATCAGGGTCGTTTGCCCAGCTCAGTGAGTTGGCGGGCGGCTTCGGCTGCGTCTATTTCGCCGTTGCGCAGGCGGTTCAGGATGTCCCTGCGGCGGGTGGGGAGGTCATCTCCGGCCGGTTCGACCTCGAAGCCGAGTTCGGCGATCACTTCATCCAGCCGTCGCCGGATGACCCAGTAAGACTCGCCGAGGTTGCGTTCCATCTCTTTGACGTTGCCGCGATTGCGGATGAAGTCTTCGAGGAAGCGCAAGCTGGGGTTGGAGAGTCGCAGGAAGGGGTTGATCTCGAACAGGCCCACCACGTTGGTTTCGCAGGCCGTACAGGAAAGCTGGGTGACGACCAGGGGGGAAGAACAACTGGGGCATTTCCGCGGAATGGTGCTCATGTGTGCTCCTTTGATGCCCCCAGTTTAGCATGATTTTGGCATTAAGTCAAATATTTTGGCGTAATACAAAAATATTTGGTTAATTTGCTCTGCTTGCGGACGGGACCGCTACTCCCCTTACCACTTGCCAAGTAAGATCACAGCGACCTGGCAGGCCAAAACCAGACCCCAAAAGGCCAGCCACCAGGAATGCGGAATGACCGTTGTCCCTTTACGGCGGAATTGCCAGGCCATCAGCGCGACGAGCGCAGTTACGGCTGTAAGGATGATGCCTGCCCCACTCACAGGAGTCAGCAGGGTTGGGTAGGCATCCAGGAAGAAAAGACTCCACAACGGTCCCAAGCCGATGAAAAAGAAGAAAACCATTCCGTCTCTTAACACCAGGCGGTTGTAAGCCCGCCAGAGGTTATACGGCACAAGCCTGGCCCCCATATACCCCACGATGAGGGGAAATAACATGACCGTCATATCAAACCAGGTCGAAGGCGGCTGGCGTGTAAAGTACTTGAGCAAACCAAAAACAAACGCCGCAAAATACCCGAGGTGGAAACCGATAAAAGCGCCCTGGTATGTATAGAGCCGGGTTACCGCGGCCTCAGCCAGGCGCTGTTGCTGCCAAAAGGGATCGCTTTTAGTGGCTGTCAGCGCGCCGCTGAAAGCCGGGATTATCAGGGACCCCGCCGCGTAAAGCGTTACAGCCAGGACGGCATCCTCGCGGCCGGAAAAGGGCCACTGCAACGACGGCGACAGCAATCCCCAGGCCATCAACCAGACCCAAATCCACAGGAGCACTTTTAACGCGCCAAAAACGGACCAACGATCCATAAGCGGTCTCAGCAAAGCCACAAAGATACGCGGCCAGGCCGGTTCCGGGCCTTCTTTTGCGTTGGTCACCAATGTCCGCAATTCGTCGTTGGGTAAGGAGAATATATTTCCCGAGGTAAAGGGGGTGAAACTCTCATGGCGCTTGTGCTGAGTTGGTGAACCAGGCTGATCGAGGGTCTCAGGAAATATCTTTTCGATTTCGGCCTGGTTTAGCGCTCGATAGTTTCCCGCCTCCAGCAATTCATTTGCATCTGAAACGGCCTGGACGCCACCTTGTTTGCGCAGAACCGCGAGCAAACTGACGAGCGCCAGGCGATCATCTGCGCGGATTCTGCTCTTGCCGCGTTCCCAATCGCTGACCGCAGCGCCGCTAAAACTTCCCTGAAACCCTAGTTCCCTGCCCAAGAGTTCTCCGAGCTGCTCTTGCGAGAGTCTTCTGCCGCTGTTTTCAGGGTCGTTACATCGATTCCTGAAATAACGGAGAGATTTTCCAAACTCATTCATGGCCTGTTCCCGATCTCAAGCAACACTTAAGGAGATTCAAGCGAATGCCGATGGAAACCGGAAGGCTGCAACTGTATAACATGCTCAAAGTGTGAAACAGATGTGTTCACCAAGCCAATTTTTGGCGCTGAACTTTAACAAGTGAAACCTTAACCCTGATCGGATTTCCAGGTGAGCTGGGTCGCCGTCCCTTCGTCGGGGCGGGAATCGATCCTGACTTCAGCGCCGATGATCGCGGCGCGTTCGATCATCCCGGCCAACCCAAAGTGCTTATTGGCGATCAGGATATCCAGTTGCAGGTTCCCGCCAGCATCGAAGCCGATGCCATCGTCTTGCAGGCTCAGATCAACTTCACCCGAGGACAGACGCCCCGAAATGGTAAGAGTCCCGGCCCGGGCATGGCGCAGGGAATTCTCGCAAGCTTCCTGCACAATGCGGAACAGGTGCAGTTCGGTTTTTAGCGGATAGCGCGATCCGTCGGTTTGGATATCCACGTGGATCGGCAACGCGTCCTGGGTGCGCTCCATCAGGTTGTCAGCGAGTTCGCGGATGGCGGGTTCCAACCCGTAATTGAGCATGGGCGGCCGCAGGTCACTGACGATCTCGCGCAGACGCTGGGTGAGGCCGTCGTAAGCCTCCTGGAACTTTGTCGAAGGATTGGGCGTGTCCAGGTTCATCATCAAGACGGCCAATTGGTTCAGGATGCTGTCGTGCAGGTCGAGGGCCAGGTCCAGGCGTTCTTCTTCGTAGCGGTTGACGTTGGCCTGGTACATCGCCCGGAGGCGTTCAGTTTGCAGCAGGTTGCTCAACGCTATCGCGGTCTGGTTGGCAAGGGACCGAAGGATGGGGATTTCGGCTTGAGCGTAGAGATCATCTGGATCGCGGCGGCCAAACAACCAGAAACCGATAACCGTATTCCCAACCTTGAGCGGGAGGATGAGCCGCATCCACGAATATGGATGGGTTTCATCCCACGGGTGGGGAGGGCGGTACATTTCAGCGGAGGACAAGAGCGAGGAGAAGTCGTAATTTTCCAGGAGCGGTCCTTCATCAACACCTGCAGCCAGAATCGCTCTGGGAGTATGGTTCTCGATTTGAAGGAACCCAAATTGCCGCACGAGCAGGCTGGGCAGGATTTCTTCCTCCAGCAGTTTTCTCAGGCTATCGAGAGAAGTGCTGGTGATGATCCGGGACGAATAGGCTTCCTGCAAGTTTTGATAAGGGAGCCTGATGCCCAGGAAACGCTGTTCCATGAACGCTTGAAACGCGGGAAAAAACCGGATCGAGATGAACGAAGTCAACAGGGCGATTGCCACTGCCAGCAAAACCAGCCACTCGAAAGCAATGGGCAGGAGCAGGGCCGGCGTGACCAGGAGAAACAGGAATGTGCCAAGCAGAATCAGGAAGGTGTAAATAGAGACCAACCTGTTGGTCCGTGTCTCCATGCCCTGCAATTGGCGGCGGTTAATAACGAAAAAGTAAGCCCCCGGCATGACCGGCAAAGCCAGCAGCGCCAGCGGGCCGATCTGGGGGAATTTTCCCAAGGCTCCGACGATCCCCACGACTATCGAGGGGATGACGGCCGTCCCGATGGCCGCGGCCAGCAGCCCGATGGTACGCCGTTCCGCAGGCTGGCGGATGTAATGCAGCGCCAGCAAGACGATACTGCCAACCAGGATCAGGAGGAATCCCAGGAAGTAAAGCGTCCGCGGTAGGAGGCCCACCGTCTCCCCTGCTGCCAGGGAAAAACCGGTCAAGTAAATGATCACCCACAGCCATGCCGGTGTGCGGGTCAACGGTTTTGGGAAGATCCAGTGCAGGTGCAAATAGACCGGCAGGGAGAGCCAGGTCATCGCGTGGAGCAGTAACGAACTTCCCCAGATGTGCGAGGCAGACAACGTGCCGTTGATCAACCAGAAAGCTGTTAAGTAGTTTACGCTGATCAATAAAAACCAGCGGAGGTCTTTCGGACGCATGAACAGTTGCGTAACCATTCCGAAGAACCAGAAGATGAAAGACAGCCACCAGATATTGAAGGCGCGCGCCCTGAATTCAGGCCAATTGAACCCGGGGAATTCCCATGGAATTGTCAGTTCCTGGTTATCCCGCATCAAGGTGATTTCGATAATCTGTCCTTTCCGCGCGTTTTCGAAGAAGCCCTGCCTGGCATTGTTGTAATAATCATCCCACGAGACGGGGCCGATTTGCTCGATGACATCCCCCAGGCGCAGCGCATTGGCACGATCCTGATAGATCTCAACTATCTGTCCATCGGCAGGGTTGAAATAAAAACCAGAATAAGGCGCCTTGAAAATATAGGCATACGTATAAGCCAGGAGCAAAGCCAGCACCGACAAAGAGAGCAAGATCTCGGATAAAAGCCTGTTTTGGGGAGCGGTTTTTTGCATTGTATTGTCCTGCCAGGTAGGCGTGAAACGTCTGAGGCGATTGGGATTTCCAAATCCCCGAGAGCCGACGCTTGTGAAGATTTGGAAAGGAGGTGGTTCGATTATAGCGTATGAATTTAATTACCAACCAAACCCTGTTCTGTTTGAACACCCCAAGTTTCGTCCCTTACCAGGAGGTTATTTCCCATGTTGACTATGCAAGCATTCCACAAATGGCTGTCTTCGACCGAGAAGGCGCAGGACGCCTGCCAGCGCTGTCTGCGGCAACTGACCTGGGCCAGCCGGACCCAGGTGATGAGCGCCCAAGGCGACATTACCTGGGCGATCTGGAGCACGGACTAGCCGCGCCAGTTTTCCAAACATAAACCCAATCAGTACGCCGCACCCGGTCTAACGGGAGTAATTCCAGGGCAGGCCGGACTTTCACTGGAACTGGTCTCGAAAACTGGGTGCGGCGCACTCGGGAATGGTAACTGATGTTACGCACTCACTCCACGCCCGCCCGGGGACAAGCCCCCGCGCTAGTCATCCGAAGCCTGCGAAGCAGGCTTCGCCGCCACAGGCGGCTTCGTAAGAGCGGCCCGACGGTTTTATCGTCGGGCGGGGCGTGCGGTAAGGGTCTCCATGGAGCGCAAATGGATATTGCTGCGTAACATCAGTGGTTAATTCAGAGTCTTTGGGATTTTCCACGCCAATTTCCAAAGAGCATCTTTGAGAGGAGATCAAATGGGTATCTACGAGCAAGCCATCCATTGCTTTTCGGATATTCCCGGCGCGAACGCCTGGGAAGAAATGCAAGCCCTGTTCCAGCGTATTGCCTCTGCCAGGCCGCATCACTGGTTACTGCCGGAGCAGGCGTGTGAAGCGGCAGGCGGGATACTCGAACAGGCTGTCCCAGCCGTGACGGCGCTTGGCTGCGCCCACATCAGCATCATCCTCGTTGACGATATGCTCGATTCCGATCTGCGCGGAGAATACCGTCAGATCGGCGCGCCGGCCGCGGCAAACCTGGCCTGCGCTTTCCAGTCTGCCGGGCTGGAAGCGATCTTTCAGGGCGGCGGCGAACCGGACTCGCGGTCGCTGGCTGCGGCCAGTTTCAATCGGATGTTTCTCATGACTGCCTTGGGTCAATCCCTGGACGTCCAATGCCCCGGAGATGAAGACGCCTACTGGCGCATGGTCCAGGCTAAAAGCGCCCCCTTTTTTGGCGCGGCCCTTCAAATCGGCGCGATCCTGGGCGGGGCCTCCCGTGAGGCTGCCGCCAAGCTGGAAAAAATCGGACGCACCTACGGGGAAATGATCCAAATCCACGATGACTTGAGCGACACGCTGACCCTGCCGGCCGGCCCGGACTGGCTGCAAGGACGCTCACCATTGCCGATCCTGTTCGCCCGGGTGGTGGATCACCCTGAACGCTCCCGTTTCCTGGAATTGTTCCGGGAGGCTGGGGAGGATGAGGACGCGCTATGCGAAGCGCAGGAAATCCTGATCCGTTGCGGGGCGGTCAGTTATTGCGCGGATCAGTTATTGCGCCGGGACAAGGCAGCGCGGAAAATCCTGCGGAGCGCCGAGCTTGTCTGCCCCGGGGTGATCGAAAACTTGTTGGATAAAGTTATTGCGCCGGTTTGGAAACTTTTTGATGCCATCGGGGACCTTTCGCGCGACTCCCCGAAGGGTTATTAATCCGTGCTGTCAGGCGGATCAGGCGAAATCAACCCCAATTGCCGCGCCTTGGAGATCGCCCCGGTACGGTTGTGTACACCCAGCTTGATGTACGCGCCGGCAAGCAGGTTGCGGACTGTCGAATTGGTCACCGCCATCCGTTTCGCCAACTCCGCGCTGGATGAATCCGGGTAGGCGGCAGAGAGGGACAGAGCCTCCAGTTGCCGGACGCTCAAACGTTCGGCGCTTGTGGCAGGCTTCCGGTCGAGCAAGAGTTGGTTCGCCTTCTGGCTGAAGACGATGCCGCCATTCACAATGGACTGGACCACATTCCCAAGATCTTGCAAGATTGCCCGGTCATCTTTGAGCACATAGCCGCTGGCGCCGGCTTCGATCACCGCCCGGATCAGGCCGCGTTCGGCATACATCGAGATGACCAGGATGGTGAGATCGGGATACTTTTGCAGCAGGCTCGGGATTTCATGCAGGATAGGGTAGGGATTCTGGTTCCGGGCGGAAGTCGGCACATTGATGTCGAGCAGCAGCACGTCGGCAGGATGCGCGGCCAGGACAGGTTCCAGTTCCTCGCCATAATAGATGGTGGCAACGACCTCGAAGCCAGGCTCGCTGTTTAAACGGTACACGTAACCATCAATGATACTTTGATGGTCGTCCAGGATGGCGACACGGATGGTGGGAGTGGTCATCTTATCCTTCCCTCGGTTTATCTTAGCGTAGCAGAATATACCCCAAAACGCAACCTTTTTCAGAAATTGAATGCAAATGTCTATGCCGTTTAATCAACTGTCTATTGTCCCGGCTCCCAATAACCGCTACAATTTTTACATGGATGTTAGAACCTTTTCAACAAGGTGGGGCGGGGGCAATCGGCCAGGGTTCCAACTTTTTGGGATGGCGCGATGTCTCCTTGACTCAGTTACATAGGTGGGGGAATGCGGGGATGGGGTGCGTTTCAGTTTCTTGGGCGGCACGATACACCAAGGGTTCGACAAGGCAGGTGGAAGAAATCTGAAACGCACCCAAGCGCAAAAAGACCGGGCAGGAATTCCTGCCCGGTTTCGATTCAGCTTTGGGGAACCGGTTAATCCGCAGGCGCGGCTGTGGCGGCGGGTTCTGTTTTACTGGCGGTAGCCAGGACGAATCCAGAATACATCAGCACCGCGCCGACGAATTCGCTGACGTACAACACGTCCACCAGCCCGGCCTTGACGAATGACCCGGCCATCGCCGGCGCCAGCGCCCCGGCCGCGATCAGGATGTTGCCGAACATGCGGTTGGCGAGCACTTTCTTGCGCCAAAACAGGAAGGCCGAATAGATTGCCCCGCCGACCATGGTGATCGTGCCGTAAATGTTGAGCAAGATGGTCAGGAAGATCACCAGGCCATTGCGGGAGAGAATGTCCCGGTATTGCTCGGAGGCGGGAGCAGACACGTCATAAGACGCGGAGAGCGCCGGCGCGGCCGCTACCAGCCCCAGCGCCAGCAGCGAAACGGCAGCCAGCACCCAGGTCAGGTTTTTGGCGGCGTTGCCTTTACGGATCAGCAGGAAGACCGTCCCCATGCCGAGCCAGGCAGCGGTCAGCATCGCGCCGGTCAGGTACCAGAGTTTGAGAACGGGAACGCTGAAGGTCAGGCTGAGGATCACTTCACTGAGGGTCCCCAGCCCGTAGAACACCAGACCGAGCGACCAGAACAGGAGGTGCATCCCGCCGCGTTGCCGGTAACGGTTGAAGACCGCGCCGGCAAAAACGAATGTAACGATGGTGGAGAGATAGGGGAAGAATGTCATTTGAAACTCCTGATATATTTGAAATTACGCGCCGGGGGTCAAGCCGGCCAGCGCCATACCGGTAATCACGAGCGTCGCCAAAAGGATCAAAACGAGCAAGATGAGCGCCGCAGGGACCAGTTTTTCGGTCCAGAAAGATGGGCTGAAACGTTTGGAACTGCGCCGGGCGCTCATTGCTTGGCCTCCTCCAGCACCTGGTAAGTTTCGAGCAGCCGGAGCAAAATCTGGTCGGTGAAGCTGTGCATTTTGTACAGCATTTCCTCCCAGGCCTTGCCGCTTGGCACATTGGCCTCGCGGTAGACCTTCATCAACGATTCGAGCAAAATATTGCGAAAGAACAGGAAGGCCCGGGCCGCGTCGACGTGGCTGAGGCCGTAGCGCCGGGCGCGGGAGGCGTATTCGTAACCGATGGCGTAGGCCTCGGAGGCAGCCTCGTCCTCGGCGTCGGAGGCCATGTAAGCCAGCAGCCCCTGGAAAAGGGTGTAGGCGCTGCGCCGGTACTGCGACCGGGCGTCGTCGTCCAGTTTTTGGTACCAGGGTTCGGCCTCCAGGCGGCCGTCGGCGATCTGGACCCGCACCTGGCTGACCGCCGACTGGATGATCCGGTCCGCTTCGACCGGGCGTGACTGGCGGGCGGTCTGGGCCCACAGTTCGATCTCGCTGCGCCGGTAGCGACGGTGCCCGCCCTGGGTTCGGTGGACGGGGATGTCGCCGTTGTTCGACCAGGTGCGCACCGTGCTGGGATGCACCCCCAGCAGTTCCGCTGCGTCACTCAAAGAAAGCCAGCCGTTTTCAGGTTGAGTATCCAATCCGACTCCTAATCTGCCAGGGCAACTTTTTCGATAAAGGATGGTTCTTCTGCCCGGTGCTTGAAATCTGTGACGTTCACGCGGGTCAACATACGCGCCGCGACGGCCAGCATGACGGCTTCGATGGCAAAGACCACCAGGTAACCGCTCAAGGCGTGACCTGTGGCCTGCGTCACCACATCGCGGAGGATCCCGCCGAGGACTGATCCCGTTAAACGCGACATGGCATTCGAGAACCCCCAGGCCCCAATGAACAGGCCGACGTAGCCGGGCAGGGTCAGGTCGAACATCAGCGACAGGTTGGCGACGGTCGAGAGTCCCGTGCCGATTCCGAGCAGCATCACACCGGAGTAAAAGACGTTTTTATTGAGCATCAAGCCGCTGATCACGATCACGACGAACCCGGCCAGGGCGGTCAGGTTCCCGGCCTGGGCTACGATGCGCTTGGACAGGCGTCCCTCCAGCAGCCCGGCGACGATGATGGCGACCAGCACGAACCCGCCCCACATGGAGGTGATGCTGGTCGTCTGGCGGACGGTCATGCCGAAGGCTTCAGCCCCGAAGGGTTCGAGCAGCACGTCCTGGCCGAGGATGGCCGCCAGCAGGAGCAGCAAGTACCAGAAGAACAGTTTCGCCTGCGGGTTGCGCAGGATGACGTCGGCCATTTCTTTGAAGGAATAATTTTCAGATTTTGCGGATGTCTCTGCGGCGCGCGGTTCGAGCTTGAGCAGGGCCAGCAGCCCCAGCGCCAGCGCAGCCAGCCCGATGACCCAAAAGGCCCGGATCAGCGCTTCGGGGGTGTAAGGGTCCACCATGCGGCTCAAGCCGATAGCCGTAAAAATGATGCTGACGATCATCATGAACCACATGGTGGCGATGGTCTTGCCGCGCCCGTCCTCGCCGGAGAGTTCGGAGGCCAGCGAAAGATACGAGACGCTGGACAGGTTGTAGCCCATCCCCCAGGCTCCGAAAGCCAGAACCCCGGCCAGCACGCCCAGCCAGAAGTTCTCGTCCATCAGGAAGGCCACATACGGGGAAACGACCACGCCGAGGACGCACAGCAGGAGTCCGCCCAGGATGTAGGGAGTGCGCCTTAAACCGAAGACAGGATGCCGGTCCGAGTAGGAACCGATGGCAACCTGGATCGGGGAGAAGAGATAAGGCAGGGAGGCCAGGATCGCCACCAGCGTGGCCGAAATCGCCAGTTCCTTGATCATCACCCGGTTGAGGGTGCTGTTGATCGGCACCAGCGTCATGGCGATGGCGACATGGATCAATCCGAGTTGAAGGCGTTTGCGAAGCATGATTCTCCTGTGTGCGAGAGACCTTCGATAGTGCTGCAATTGTACGGATGGATGCGGCTGCGTCAATGTAGGTTTATGTAGAATTTTACTGAGAAAAGATGAGAGTAATAAAAATATCAGCCATCGGATGTGTTGGTGGCCCCCACATCCGATGGCTGATCACGCGGCCTCAGCCTCCTCAGCCCCTGGCCACGTGCCGGTGGCTGGATGAGACTTGAATTTTAGCAATAATACCACGCGTTGACGGGTTGAAGTATAGACAAGCTTTCAGTAATGAAAGGGGGTAACTGTTCACCCGCCAAGCCGATGCGAAAGGCGATCAATCCTTGGCGGATGCGCTCATGCCGCGGGCCAATTGCAATATCTCATTGGCCGACTGCAATGTGGATTCGCCGACCTCGCCCAGCATCTGGGCCAGTTCGAGCAGGCGGGCTTCATCTTTCAGCGGATCGACGCGGGTGAGGGTCCGCCCGTCCTGGATGAGTTTCTGCACCTGGAAGTGCTGGTCGCCGAAGGCCGCCAGTTGCGGCAGGTGCGTCACGCACAGGACCTGGTGACTGCGCGCCAAATTCCACAGTTTCTGCCCGACGACCATCCCGACCCGCCCGCCGATGCCCTGGTCAATTTCGTCGAAGATGAGGGTGGGGATCTCGTCGGCGCGGGAGAGGATATTTTTCAGGGCCAGCATCAGGCGGGAGGTCTCGCCGCCGGAGGCAGTCTTGGCCAGGGGTTTGAGTCCCTCGCCGGGGTTGGGCGCGACCAGGAATTCGACCCGGTCGAAGCCGGAGGCGTCGAAGGCCAGGCGCTGGCCGTCGGGCTGGGGGACGCCCGCCGGGTCCGGCTTGGCCTGGAAGTCCACGTCGAAGCGGGCTTCGGCCATGCGCAGGTCGTCCAGTTCGATTTCGATGGATTTGCTGAGGGTCGCAGCGGCCTCCTTGCGCTTTTGAGAAAGGGCCGTCCCTTGCAAGGCGAGTTTATCCAGCAGGCTTTTTTCTTCGGTTTCGAGTTCGGCCATGCGCTCAGTGGCGTGAGTGATATTGTCCAGTTGGGCGCGGGCCTCTTCGGCGAACTTGATGGCGGATTCAATCGAGCCGCCGTATTTGCGCTTGAGGGACTGGATCAGGTCGAGGCGTTCTTCGGTCTCCTCCAGCCGTTTGGGGTTGAACTCGACTTCCTCTATGTAACCGCGCAAGCCGCGGGCCATGTCGGCCAGGGATTCGAGCAGCAGGGCGGCCTGGGCCGAGACCTCGGACTTGCTCTTGTCTATCCGCGCCAGGGATTCGAGGGCGTGGGCGGCCTGCCCGAACAGGTCGGTGGCGGCGGGGGATTCGGAGGTGCCTTCGTCGAGGGCGGTCAGGGCTTCCTGGGCCAGGGTGGCCAGGGTTTCGGCGTTGGCCAGGCGGTCGCGTTCCTGCTTGAGTTCGAGGTCTTCGCCGGGTTTGAGCCGGGCAGATTCGATCTCCTCGGCCTGGTAGGTCAGCATTTCGGCCCGGCGCTCGGCGTCCTTCTGGGCGGCGCGCAGCTCCGAGAGTTCGCGGCGGACGGCCTGCAATTTCTGGTAGGTTTCGCGGTAGGCTGCCAGCGGCGCGGCGATGTCGGCGTAGCGGTCGAGCAGGCCGAGGTGGGCTTTCTCGTTGAGCAGGGAGAGATGCTCGGACTGGCCGTGGATATCTATCAGGCAGGCGCCCAGCTCCTTGAGCAGGGACACGCCCACCGTCCGGCCATTGACCCGGGCGATGTTGCGCCCCTCGCGGCGGACTTCGCGGGTCAGGGTGACGTAATCCGGTTCGTCGAGCAGTTCCTCCCGCTTAAGGATTTCGTGCGCCGCGGCCTTTTCCACGCCGGCCAGCTTGAAGACGCCCTCGATGATGGCCGTCTCTGCCTCGGTGCGGATGACGGTCGTATCGGCCCGCCCGCCGATGAGCAGTTCGACCGCGTCGAGGATGATGGATTTGCCCGCGCCGGTCTCGCCGGTCAGGATGACCAGGCCGGGACCCAGTCGCAGGTCGAGCCGGTCTATGATTGCGAAATTTTCGATGCGTAGTTCAGAGAGCATGGGTTATTTGAAAAGCTGGATGCCTGAAAGACGATAGTAGACGGTGGGGACGACCATGACCAGGTAAACACCCTGGAAGATCAGGGAGAAAATATCCAAAACGTATAGCCCCGCCAGGATCAGCGGCAGCGCGCCCAGCACGACCCCGATGGCGATGACCAGGAACAGGCGTTTGGCGCGGCGTTTGCCGGTGGCCCAACGGACCGATTCGGAGATGATCACCCCGGCGGTTGGGGCGGCGGCGAAAAGGATCAGGAAGGAGAAGTAACCCAGCATCCCGCCGACCAGGGAGATCAAAAAGCTGATTATCAATGAGAGGATCCCGGCGATGCCGAAGCCGATCAGGTAGTCGTACCATTGGGCTGTCTCGAAGACCTTTTGCTGGCCGCGCACACATTCCTTGCAGCGGTAGCCGGTGGGGGTCAGCATCGCGCACTTGACGCAGATCGGTTTCTCGCAGCGGTTACAGCGCAGGTTGGTTTGGACGTGGGGATGGTTGGCGCAGTAGGTGATGGTCGTTTCGGTCATCGGGTCAATCCTAGGGAGGGATTCTGGTTCATGTGGGCGGTCAGGTTGCGGTAGAAATAACCGGGGTCGTCGAAGCGGACGAATTGGGCGGTGTACTCTCCGGCCCGGACGTTGACCCGGTCCTCTTCGGCCAGGCCGATGGGCTGCTGCCCGTCCACGCTCAGGATGGCGTTGTCGCTGTTGACCGTGATGCAGACTGCCGAGCCTTCCGAAAGCACCACTGCCCGGTCCACGGACAGGTGCGGGGCGATCGGGACGAGCAGGATGTTGCGCAGTTCCGGCGGCAGGATCGGCCCCCCGGCGGCCAGGGCGTAGGCGGTGGAGCCGGTCGGTGTAGCGGCGATCAGGCCGTCGCACATGTAGCGGGTCAGCAGCAGGTCGTCCACGCTGGCGGCCAACTGCACCGGGCGGATGACCTGTCCGCGCCCGACCACGGCTTCGTTCAGCGCATACCACACGCCCTGCAACTCGCCGTGACGGGTAAGCTCGGTGCGCAGCATCATCCGTTTTTCGATCCAGGCCTCGTTGTTGAAGAGCCGGTCGAAGTAGCCGCGCCAGTTATTCCGTTCGACCTGGATCAGGAACCCCAGCCGCCCCAGGTTCACGCCCAGGATGGGGACCTTCGAGGGCGCGCACAGGTGTCCGGCCCTCAACATCGTCCCGTCCCCGCCGACGGCCACCAGCATGTCGAACTGGCCGCCCTTGACCCGCTTGCGGAGCGATTCGTCGTTGAGCGAGCCTTTCGGCGCTTCGATGCCGTGCTCCTTCAGGTAAGCCACAATGGCGTCGGCTTCCTGGATGGCGGCAGGCATCTTGGGGTGGAAAGTCACCACAATTTGCCGGGGCAGGAATGTTTCAGACATAACGGCTCAATTATAGTCTCAAAATCTGAACTGATCCCTAAGGCGTGCGTCGCACCCTCGCTCAACCCATGCGCTGGTCGCAAATATCCCGGAAGCCGCATTTCTTACAGCGGGCAGCCTGCTCGTGCGAACGTTCCACTTCAGAGCGGAACTCGTCGCGGCGCATCCCGGCCAGCAAATCCAGCAGCGAGGATTCCAGTTGCGGGGTGTAATCCACCGCGAAATCCCGGTCGGCGTAGTGGATGATCCCGTAAGGCGGGCGCTTGCGGTAAGTCTTCTCGACCAGGTAGCAATAGGCCGCCAATTGATAGATGTGCGAATCATAGGGCGCGGCCGGGGCGCGGCCGGATTTGACTTCGACCGGGATGACCTTCCCGCCGCGCTCGACCAGGTAATCCGGTTTGCCGGTCAGCCCCAGCCCGGCGTCGAAGAGCGGTTTCGGGACCTCGGACCAGCCGCGCGTGTCGGTGTAGATGACCCGTCCCCCCGGCAGCCCCGCGGCCCTGCGCTGGCGGTCTGACTGCCAGAAGAGCAGGATGGCGAGGAGGAGCAGGATCAGGGGCAGGTAGAGCATGATAACCAGTGTTCAGTATCCAGTGGCCGGTTACAGGTTTTGGACGAGGACGAAAATCCCGGCGACGAGGGCGGCCAGGAACAGCGCCCAGCCGAGCAGGCGCAGCAAGCCGCTGACGATCACCTGGCGGCCGTGCCGGGCGTGGAGTTCCGTCCCGGCGGCGAGTTCGGCCTGGTTGCTGGATTCATAACCCTGGCGGCGGTACCACCAGGCCCGGCGGCAGTAGAGGTAATTCCCGATGTCGGAAGCGCGGATGACTGGCATAGCACATTTATTCTAACAGATTTCCACCTGAAGGTGCGACGCACTTCTCACTTACCCTGTGAAATATTTCCTTGCGGCTCACCTCCCCGGCGGACATAATAGGATTGCATCACGGACACGGAGGTGACACCATGAACGATCAACTGACTCTCAAATTCTGGGGCGTGCGCGGCAGCCACCCCACCCCCGGCGCGGGGACCGTCAAATACGGCGGCAACACCGCCTGCGTGGAGGTCCGCGCCGGCTCGCGCACGATCATCCTGGACGCCGGGACGGGGATCATCCCCCTGGGCCGCGACCTGGCCCGCCGCGCCCGCGCTGACAGGGGCGCGCTGGAGCCGGTCATCTTCATCAGCCACCTGCACCACGACCATACGCAAGGTTTCCCGTTCTTCGTCCCGGCTTACCTGCCGAGCGCCCGGCTGCACATCTTCGGCCCCGGCGTTACAGACGACGCCCTGGCCCGGGTGCTGGACTCCAACCAGTCGCCGCCGACCTTCCCGGTGGGGCTGCGCGAGACCGACGCGGTCGCCATCAGCGAGGAGGAGGTCCGGGTCGGCGCGGCAGGCGAAAGGTCCGGGGAGGTTTCGGTGCGGATCATGCGCTCGTACGCGCACCCCGGCGGGGTCTACGTCTACCGGATCGAGTGGCGCGGCCGCTCCATCGTCTATGCTACCGACACGGAAGGCTACGTCGGCACCGACCGCAGGCTGGTGGAGTTCGCCCGCGGGGCCGACGTGCTGATCCACGACGCGCAATATTCGTCCGAGCATTACGACGGCCAATTGCCGGGGTTCCCATCCACGCAGGGCTACGGCCACTCGACGGCAGAGATGGCCTGCGAGGTGGCGGCCGCGGCGGGCGCGGGAGGTCTGGTGCTGTTCCACCACGAGCCGGCCTACAGCGACGCGACGATTGCGTCCATCGAAGCCGGGGCGCGGGCGATATTCCCGAACACGGTTGCGGCTTACGAGGGGTTGACCCTCACTCATGATCCCTCTCCCTCTGGGAGAGGGGCAGGGGTGAGAGCGGAGGGAGTACAATATGCCCAGAATGGCTGACGCGCGTAACGATGACACCCGGAACCTGCTGGGATATATTGACCTGTTCCAGGGCCTGACGGGACCCGAACTGTCCCGGGTCGGGCAGCGCGTCCACCGGCGCTTTTGCCCGGCCGGGACGGACATCATCACCGCCGAGCAGCCGGGCGAGGTGGTCTACCTGGTGATGAGCGGGACGGTGAAGATCCACATCGAGCAGGCCGACGGGCGGGACGTGATCCTGGCGATCCTCGGCCCCGGCGACACGGTCGGCGAGATGAGCCTGATAGACAGCGCCGGGCGCTCGGCCAGCGCGGTGACCCTCGACGACTCCGTCCTGCTCTGGCTGGACCGGGCCTCCTTCCAGGCCTGCCTGACCGAGTTCCCGCAGATCGCCCTCAACCTGGTGCGCATCCTTTCGGCCCGGGTGCGGCTGGCGAACGAACTGATCCAGGCTCTGGCCACCCTGGACGTGAACGGGCGCGTGGCCCGCCAACTGCTGGCCTTCGCCGAGAAATACGGCATGGAAAAGGCGGGCGGGGCGCGCCGCATCCCGGTCACGTTGACCCAGGGCGACATCGCCGACCTGGTGGGGGCCTCCCGCAAGCGGGTCAACCAGGCGATGGTGTTGTTCAAAAGCCAGGGATTGATCGAGACCGACGCCGAGGGCCGCGTCACGGTGCTGGACCGGGAAGGATTGGCGAGGTATTGCAGGTAGGGGGTGGGGAGTGAAAAGTGAGAAGTGAGAAGTAAGAGCAGGTGAAACGGAATGATGAAACCCCATCATTCCGTTTTACTTTTCACCTTTTACTCTTTACTTTTACCTTATAATCGGCCCATGCCCGAATTCAAATTCTTCCACCCCATCGAAGTCCGTTACGGCGACCTGGACCCCCAGGGCCACCTCAACAACGCCAAATACCTGACCTATTTCGAGACCGGCCGGATCAAGTACATCGTCCACCTGGGGCTGTTCGACCACGGCCAGTCGTTCCTGAGCATCGGCATGATCATGGCCGACGCCCACGTCACGTTCAAGTCGGCGGTCGAATACGGGATGAACGTCCAGGTCGGGGTGCGGGTCTCCCGGCTGGGCAACAAATCCATGGACAGCCACTACACCATCGTGGACGCGGATACAGGCGAGGAGCTGGCGAGCGGCTCGTCGGTGCTGGTGGCCTACGATTACCGCAGCGGACGGACCATCCCCATCCCGGAGGCGTGGCGGGGGAAGATCATTCAGTTCGAAGGGTTACAGGTTTAAGAGCCTATCCGAAAATTCCCGGAGTGCGGACTTCAGTCCGCCGGAGATCAGCAAGCTGAAGCTTGCACTCCTTTTTTCGGATAGAGAGTAAGGTCAAAAGTCGAAAGGAAAACCATGAACGAGATCTTTTTTCTTGTCGAAGAATCTCCCGAAGGCGGATATACCGCCCGGGGCCTGGGTCATTCCATTTTCACCGAAGCCGATACCTGGGATGAATTGAAAGAAGCCGTGCAGGAAGCTGTCCGCTGTCATTTTGATGAGGGGCAACTTCCTAGAGTTATCCGCCTTCATATCGTCAAAGAAGAAGTGGTGACGGTATGAGGCTGCCGCGTGACATTGGTGGAGACGATTTAGCCAAAGCATTGAAGAGTTATGGCTACGCAATCACCCGTCAGGCGGGAAGTCACATGCGACTGACCACACAAGAAGGGGGTGAACACCATATCACCATCCCGCGCCATAAACCGCTTCGATTGGGAACACTCAACGCCATTTTGAAAGATGTTGCCGAACATTTGAAAATCGAACGCGAGACGTTGATCGAATCATTATTTGGAAAATAACATGCCTCTCCCAACAATTGACACCAACCACCTCATCACCTTCCTTGCCAACCTGCTCAACACTCCCTCGCCCACCGGCTTCACCGGGCAGGCGATTGATTTTGTCGAGCAGGAACTCTCGGCCTACCCCCGGCTCGCCCTCTCCCGTACCCGCAAGGGCGCGCTGGTGGCGAAATGGGAAGGCCGCTCCAGCGACGCTCCCCGCGCCCTCACCGCCCACGTGGACACCCTGGGCGGGATGGTCAAAGAGATCAAACCCAGCGGTCGGCTCAAGCTGGCCCGCATCGGCGGCCTGGTCCCCGGCGGCGTGGAGACCGAAGGCGTCACCGTCTTCACCGCTTCCGGCGGGCGGGTGCGCGGTTCGTACATGCACAGCAAAGCCTCCGGGCACACCTACGGCAAAGCCGCCTACGAAGACAAGCGCGACGACGACAGCATGGAAGTCCGCCTGGATGCCCGCACGACGAACGCCGATGAGACGCGGGGATTGGGGATCAACGTCGGCGATTTCGTCGCCTTCGACCCGCGCGTCGAGGTGACTGATGGTTTTATCCGCTCGCGCTTCCTGGACGATAAGGCCTGTGTCGCCGCTATGGTCAGCGCCATCAAGTCCCTGGCCGATTCCGGCAAAACCCCGGCCCAGACGACCTACTTCCACATCAGCAACTACGAGGAAGTCGGGCACGGTGCGTCGGCGGGGATTCCCTCCGATGTCCACGAACTCGTCACCGTGGACATGGCCGCCGTCGGCGACGGGCAGGCCTCGGACGAGTTCCACGCCACCCTGTGCGTCAAGGACAGCGGCGGCCCGTATCATCACGGCCTGTCCACCAAACTGCGCCAACTGGCCGAGGCGCACGGCATCCCCTACAAAGTGGACATCTACCCCAACTACGGCTCGGACGGCGAAGCCTTCTGGCGCGCCGGCGGTGACGTGGCCGTAGCCCTGATCGGCCCCGGCGTGGACGCCTCGCACAACTACGAACGCACCCACACCGAAGCCCTGGTCGCGACCACAAACTGGATTCTGGCTTATTTGCTCGATTAATATCATTGCGAGGAGGGTCGAGCAGGCGGTGGTTTCCCGCCGTATCGAAACCCGACGAAGCAATCTCCGCCTAAACGGTAAACGCTCACGGTAGGTTACCCACTTAACTGGAGATTGCTTCGCCACAAAACGGCTCGCAATGACAATTTGACAGGAGGAGAGATGAAATTCGATGCTGCTCTAGCCCCCATGCACCTGACCGGCGTCCCCGCGGTGGCCGAGGCCGCCGACGCCCTCGGCTTCGACGCCCTGTGGACCTCGGAGACCCAGCACAACCCGTTCCTGCCCTGCGCCCTGATCGCCGAGCACTCGCAAAGGATGGAGATCGGCACGGCCATCGCCGTCTCGTTTGCCCGCTCCCCGGCAGACCTGGCTTACACTGCCTGGGACCTGGCCGCCCAGTCCGGGGGCAGGTTCATCCTCGGGTTGGGTACGCAGGTCAAAGGTCATATCGAGAAGCGCTTCGGGCTGCCCTGGCCCGAGTCGCCGGTGGGTAAACTGCGCGAGCAGATCCAGGTCATCCGCGCCTTTTGGGACTGCTGGCAGAACGGCGCGAAACTCTCCTTCAACGGGGACTATTACAAGATCAGGCTGATGACCCCGTTCTTCAACCCCGGACCACTCAATCTCCCCTCTCCTATAGGAGAGGGGCCGGGGGTGAGGTCCGGAGGGGAGTCGCCCATCCCCATCTACATTGCCGGGGTCAACACCGGGCTGGCAAAGCTGGCGGGCGAGTTGTGTGAAGGCTTCCACGTCCACCCGCTCAACAGCCCGAAATACCTGGGCGAGGTGATCCTGCCGGCTATCGAGCAGGGAGCGGCCAAGGCCGGGCGCAAGCGGGAAGACGTGGCCGTATCCGTGACCGCCTTCGCGGCGACCACGCCTGAAGAAGAGAACTTCGCCCGGGCACAAATTTCGTTCTACGCCTCCACGCCCACCTACCGCCCGGTCTTCGCTCTGCACGGCTGGGAGGGCGTGGCCGAGCAGCTTTCGGTCCATGCCGCCAGGGGCGAATGGGGCGAGATGTTCGGCCTGATCACCGACGAGATCCTGGAGACCTTCTGCGTGGTCAGCGATGAGACCAACCTGCCCGCCGCCCTGAAATCCCGCTATCAGGGCCTGGCCGACCGCCTGACTCTCTACACCCCCTTCCTCCCCGGCGAACGGGACGGTTTCTGGAAGCGGCTGGTGGAGGCGTTTTAGACTTTTTCTGGAAACAGGGCCTTTACTCCTTGCCTTTTATCTCAGTTTGAGATAAACTCTGGTCGTGCATATCATCTCCCGCAAAGCGCTGATCCAGTTTTGGGACAAACATCCAGACAGCCAACAGGCCCTTGCGCGTTGGCATAAAGTTGTGCAACAAACAGATTTTCAGACATTTGCTGATTTGCGCAAGGTTTTCCCCTCGGCTGATATGGTAGGCTCGTGGATCGTTTTTAACATCGGCGGGAATAAGTATCGGTTGATTACATCAATTCACTTTAACCGTCACAAGGTCTATATTCGCCATGTCTTGACCCATGCAGAATATGACCGAGGAGATTGGAAGAAATGACCGTGTTTACAAACCAAATCCAAACCCATTGGAAAAGCATCAGCCCTTTGCTCACCATCCGCAACGAACGCGACTACGACGCGGCGGTGGAACGGCTGAATAAATTGCTCGACGAGATCGGCATGGACGAAACTCACCCGCTTTACAGCCTCCTGGACACGCTCGGAACTTTGATCCAGGCTTACGAAGAAGAACACCATCCCCTGCCGGAAGCCAAGGGGACGGATGTCTTGCGCTATCTTATGGAAGAACACAATTTGAAGCAAACCGACCTGCCCGAAATCGGATCGCAGGGCGTCGTCTCCGAGGTCTTGAACGGCAAACGCGAATTGAACGTCCGTCAGATACGGGCGCTGGCCGAACGTTTCAACGTCCCGGTGGCGGTGTTTGTGTAGAGGGGATTGGTCGGCACCCCGTTCGCCGGGACGGTTTCTGGAAGCGGCTGGTGGAGGCTTTTTAGCCGTAATTTCCCGAAAATCAGGAATGAGTCTACTGTAAAAAGGTCGTTTACCACAGAGAACACAGAGTATACAGAGAATCAATAAAGAAGAACTCTGTGCTCTCCGTGATCTCTGTGGTGAGTTTTTGCAGTGGAGTCAGGAATGCAACTCCTTGAATTTGCCAAAATTCAAGGAGTTATCGTTTAGTGAACCCATGTCCAAACTTGATTTGGGTGACGACATCCGCACCCGGCAAATACCGGGTTCCCATGAGTTCGTCCTGCCCCTGCCCTGGGAAAGTGTTTTGAAATTCGATTTCACCGGGGATAAACAGAGATGAACAGGGATTTGGAGGCTTCCTGGCGGTTAAAATCCACTCGATCTTGAGCGAATCTCCGTTTATCTTTGTTCATCTCCGGTGAATTTTTGATTTCCAAACACTTTCTAATCCACCACCGGATCCTCGGGGTGGGCCGCGTTCCACATCGCCACCAACTCGTCCGACGACTTGCCGATGCTGTCCTTGTTGATGATGCTGGTGGACAGGTAGTTGACGTGCAGCTTGGACCGCATACTCTTGTCGGCCCGGAAAAGCATGTTCATCTCCCCGTCCGAGCGGATGGTGGGGGTAAAGATGCCCAACCCTTCGATCTTGACCGCCTGCCCTTTATGGGCCGCCATCAGGATCAAATCCCGCAGTTCGCACACCACGAAACGGATCTCGCCTTCGTTCAGGCCGGTGCTGCGCGCAATCAACTCGACCACGTCCCGCATATCCAGGGTGCGGCCGCGGCCCAACTCGGGGCGGAACTTGCGGACTGCGGTGATCCTTGAAGCCATAAACACCTCCAAACAAGCCAATGAAATGATGGGTCCCAGCCTTGAACCTTGCGGTTTGCAAGGCGGAAACTGTGTTTTGCTCCTTGATTATATCAATATCTCGCCGAGAAAAATAAGTTTCTTGCCGAGATAATTAAAAAGCTCGGCAAGAAAATAAAATATCTCGGCGAGATAATCAGGCTTTCAAGGCCGGTCCTGTCGTTTGTCAGGCTGAAAACTGAGGGTTCAAGGCTGGAATGCAGGGGTTGCCAGGCTGGGTTGTCGGCGGGCAAGGGGAGTTTTGGAATTTCCCCAAATGTCACTCAAATCAGGTGGTAATTTGAGTGACATTCTGTTATTTAGAGGGCTATGTCACCTAATTCCCCACAAACTCGAAACTCACAAGAAACTGAATATCTCAAACTGCTTGGCGCAAATATCCGCAAATGGCGGGAAAGCAAAGGCCTGACCCAAGAACAATTTGCACCTGCCGTTGGTTTTACACGCTCCTATATTACCGAGATTGAAACAGGGAAACGAAATATTTCTTTTCTAAACTTGGCGAAAATTGTTAAGTCGCTTGACATTGATGAGCAGGATTGGAGGCTCCTTATCTTGGGAATTAAGA
The DNA here is from genome assembly GCA_002418215.1 of Anaerolineales bacterium UBA5796. Lineage (GTDB taxonomy): Bacteria > Chloroflexota > Anaerolineae > Anaerolineales > Villigracilaceae > UBA5796. The sequence continues at coordinate 34,361 of DIDQ01000139.1, read as the reverse complement.
AAACTCGAGAACGGATCGAGGATTAATAATCGGATAGTGAATTTTTTTGACTTGTGCTTATCGAAAGAGCACTTTAAGAAAGTGGGTTCGAATTCTACAATGTCTCTGGCTAACTTAAATATTCCAATCGCTCTAAATACATCCAAGAATAATTTGGTCGAAAATTTTTTTGTACCATTATTGCAAAACTCTGCACTCTACGACCGCGGAGTAGGATATTTTTCGTCTGGTTGGATAAAAGAAACTTTTGAAGGTATGTTCTATTTTGCTGTCAATGGAGGAAAAGCTCGCTGGATAACCAGTCCTATTTTATCTAAAGAAGATTGGGATGCTTTAGTTATTGGAAATGAAGCAAAGGGAGATGGAATTCTTAAAAAGGCACTTGAGACGGCAATTGATGATTTATCGAACTCTCTCGAGAAAGAAACTCTCCTAGCACTATCTTGGATGATTGCAGATGGGATAATTCAATTCAAACTGGCCAAACCTCGCAATAAATTAACGAGTGAATTTCATGCCAAGGTAGGAATTTTTACAGACTTGGATGGAAATAGTATAAGTTTTGATGGTTCTTACAACGATAGTATTAATGGACTACACAACTTTGAATCTATAAAGGTTTTTCGTTCTTGGGACTCCACCGCTGAATATGTGAAACACGAAAAAGAATTATTTGAACAAATATGGAATAACGAGGATCCCAATATTCAAGTGTTTAGCATTCCAGATGCTATTGAACAACAAATATTAAATTTGCGAGATGATATTGAGCGGCCTTATCCTAAGCCAGAATGGTTGAAATTGAAAGCAGTACGGGAATATGCAGGAGAAATTATCATCCCAACACCTCACAAACCCGAAAATATTAAGTTGAGAGGTTATCAAGAAGAAGCTATTCGATGTTGGTTCAACAACCAGTACAAAGGCGTTCTCGAAATGGCAACTGGTACTGGTAAAACAATAACCGCCCTATCTGCCGCAGTGCATCTGTTAGAAAAAGAATCAAGACTTTTTACTATTATTGTTTGTCCTTATATACATTTGGCGCAACAGTGGATGGGTGAAGCTGAAAATTTTGGTTATCGACCTGTGCTTGTTGCCGAGTCGCGCAAGAGATGGCTGGAAAGTGCCTATAAACTCGTTAGAGATTTTCGCGCCGATAGTATTACACATGCTTCTCTGATCACAACTAATGCTTCATTTCTCTCCAGCGATTTACGCGACATTATTGGCGAATATGATATTTGGGAAAATGTATTAATGATAGCTGACGAAGTGCATCATTGCGGTTCCCAAGAAATGCTAAAGGTATTACCTGAAAAAATACCTTACCGGTTGGGTCTAAGTGCAACTCCTATTCGTGGATATGATGAAACTGGAACTGAGAGGCTGTTGGATTACTTTGGTGAAATTATTTATCAATTTGATTTGGAGCAGGCAATAGCTCAAGGCTTTCTAACCCCATATTGCTACTACCCAACTCCTGTTCATTTGACGGATGATGAGTTTGATGAATTTATTATTTTGACGAGAAAATTGACCCGGATGCACCCTGATCCTGAAAAACCGATGTCTGAGGATGCTTTAAAGATTGCTATAAAACGTGCCAGGGTTCTAAACAATTCCCAATCCAAAGTAGATTGGATTAGAAAGAATATCGAAAGCTCAAACGATTATTCTTATACACTTTTCTATGTAGGGGATCAAATATTTGACGATGTTCGAAAGTTGATTGGCTTTGAGAAGAGAATCCCTATTCATGAATTTACACATAGGCAAAGCCTTTCAGAGCGAAAAAACCTCATAGATAATTTTGCTAAAGGTATTATTCAGGCTTTTGTTGCTATGAAATGTCTTGATGAGGGGGTGGATGTTCCACCTACCCGAACGGCGTATTTTCTGGCAAGCTCATCCGTATCGAGAGAGTTCATCCAAAGAAGAGGAAGAATATTGAGGAACTATCCAGGAAAGCAGTTGGCTAATGTTTATGATCTCATATCTGTCCCTCCTGCGGAGTATTTATATCGGGGCAAAAGCGACGAGAACTACAAAGCAGTTCGCAGTGCTATCCGAAGAGAATATTTGCGCATTAAGGAGTTTGCTTCGCTCGCTGAAAATAAACACCAAGCGCTTGGAAAATTCTTAAATATCATAAATGAATTCGACTTATTGGATATCTAGCTTTCAGGAGGTAAATCATGCCATTGCCAAGATCTCGAACAAAGTTACTAAAATTATTTAGCGAAATCGAAGACGATTCTTTGAAAACGATCATATCCGAGGTTGTTTCACTTGAGAATGAACATCGCTCATCTTTACGAGCCCCTATTAAGAAAATAGAAAATATTGTTGATAGTGAGGCAAATCTAATTGAGCTACGACAAAAGAGAGGGGAACGATCATGAGATTCGAAAAACTAATTTTGGAAAATTTTTCTTCTTATTATAAAAAGCATCAAATTGATTTTCTCACCACAAATGAGAAACCTGTAATTATTATTGTAGGTGGAGGTGGGAAAGGGAAAACATCTATATTTGATGCTTTAAATTGGGCACTTTATGGAAAGCAATACGAACTTGTTCTTAAGAACGAAAGCCAAAAAAACATTACAGATTATTTAAACGAAACTGCATTGCAGGAAGCAACACAAAGTGGATACAGTGTTGAAATGGCATGCACATTATTTTTCGAACACGAGGGCAAACATTATCGTATTCAACAATCTATTGTGGCCAAGCAAGATGATAAGAAAATAGAAATAACCGACCAGATGTCAACGTTATTCGAATTTTCTATAACAGGGAATTCAAACGAAATTACAAATATCGACTCTTTTTTGAACGAAATATTGCCAAGCAATGTAAGAGATTACTTTTTGTTTAATGGGGACAGAATCAACAGGCTTGCTTTGCCAGGGTCTAGTGAAGAAATCAGGGATGGAATCTATCGAGTGGTCGACCTAGAACTTTTGCAAAACGGTGCAGAGCATTTGCGAGAAGCTGCGAAAACGTTCCGTAAAGGAGCCAAGGATCTCTCCGTCGGCGAGGTTGCTGATATTGAAAATAAATATTCTGATGCCTATGAAGAATTAGATTCTTTCAAGAAGAAAGTTGCAAACCTAAACGAAGAGAAAAGAGCACTTGACGATAAGATAGAAATCGTGGATGCTAAACTTCGTGGTTTGGATGAGATAAAAGAACTCCAGAAAAAAAGAGATGTTTTAAAAGCGAAATATGCACTAAACGAAAATAACTATAAACAAATAGTTAATGATCAACGCTCGTTGGCTGCCACAGCGTCTCTAGGTTTTGCATTAGCCGAAATAGTCGATTTAGAAACTGTATTGAGCGAAAAAAGAGAAAAAGGGGAAATACCAAGTTCAATATCTAAAAGTTTACTCCAGGATATTCTAGAGATAGGCAAGTGCATTTGTGGAACAGAATTTTCAGATGGAGATCATGTTTTCAATCATCTAAATCAACGACTGGAGTATGAAAAGAAAAAACAAGAAGCAGGGCAGGATTTATTGGATTTATATTTTGGGCTTAGTTCAGCAGAGACAGAAATAAAAAGGGCGAAGCAACGATTGTCTGAATTAGAAAAACGACGTGTTCAGGTGGAAAGAACACTGGCAGAAATTGACAAAGAATTAAATGACATCTTGAAGAAATTAGTCAATGCCCCGGAGGAAGAAATATCTAAATTAGCGGCAGCACTTCGAGAGTATACAGATGAGCTGTCGAATATCCGGTTAAATATTCAGAGTTATCAAAGCAAGATCAGAGAAAAAGAAGAAGAAATTAGAAGTTTGCAGGCGAAACGAGATGAGCTTGGAGCTAAGCAGGAGAAAGTTAGGAGATTTCAGCAACGCAGTAATCTCGCCCAGAATGCAGCAGATGAGTTACAGCGAATTTTCGAAAGATTTGCAGAAGATAGTCGCATTGAAGTGCAAAACTTCACCCGTGAAGAATTCCAAAAGTTTATTCCTACTGCTAAAGCTCTTAAGATCGGAATCGATTCAGAGTTTCACTATGATGTAAGGGATCAAAACGAGAATCCTGCTCTTCAGCAATTATCTAATGGTCAAAAACAAGCTCTAAGCCTAGCTTACATAACCTCAATATCCAGAGTATCAGAAAAAAACCCCCCACTAGTCATTGACATGCCCTTTGGCCGACTTGATGAAGATGTGCAAGATAACATTGCAACTCGTTTACCCGAGCTTGCATCGCAAGTTATTTTGTTAGTCTTACCAGGGCCTGAATGGAATGAACACACTCAGTCAATACTGCGTAGCCGTTCATCAGTTATTTATCACCTCGATTTTGACGATGCTCTTCGTCAGACCACTATAAGGAAAGAGTAAATATATGGCACATATATCGTTTACTAACCTCCGAGTTTTTATTGATGAAAGCGTGCATCCCATTTATTCAGAACTAACTAATAGAGCTGTCGATAAAGCCGAAGATGTACCTTTCATAAAAATGCCTGATCTTTTTATGGCAGCGGCTTGTGTTGGTGCGAAACAAGAAAGGTTTCGGGAACTTGGTTTGAAAAAACGGGATATCTTTGTAGCAGATGCTTTTGACTCGAAAACCCAAATACCGATATTGATTGCTTTAGCCCATAAGAAGTTGAAAGATGTGGAAGAATTATCGGATTCCAAAAAAATTCTTAATATTTGTGAAGGTTGGGCTAATGGTGGAATTTATATCTTGTATGAGCAGGTGTTATCCAGCCATGGGCTTCGACCACTTTATAAACTTATAGATTTCATTCTCCAGGAAGAATCAGCTTAATGCAAAAACTGACATCACCTTTAAAGTGGGCAGGCGGAAAAAGATGGCTTGTCCCATCTATTCGGCCTGTCTGGGCAAAATATCAAGCTAATAGATTGGTAGAACCATTCTGTGGAGGCATTTCGATTGCGCTTGGGCTAATGCCGAAAGAAGCGCTTTTAAATGATATTAATTCGCATTTGATTAATTTTTACAATTGGGTCAAGGTGGGCCTAACCATTAGTAATAATTTGGAGAATTCCTCCACGGCTTATTACAGCTACCGAGAAGAGTTTAATCGATTAATTTCGAACGGAAAAGATAGGAGTCAACGAGCTGCTGAATTGTTTTTTTATCTAAATAAAACATGCTTTAATGGTCTGTGTCGTTTCAATGCTGATGGGAAATTTAATGTCCCGTTTGGGAGACATGAAATCATTAACTATAATCTGGATTTCTCTGTTTATCAAAATATCTTCGCTCAGTGGAATTTTTCAAACAAATCATACAAACATCTTGAGTTCGAAAAAAACGATTTTATCTTTGCTGACCCCCCCTATGATGTGGAGTTTAGAAAATATTCTAAAGATGGCTTTGAGTGGGAAGAACAAGAGTACTTAGCAAAATTACTATCGAGCCATTTGGGACCAGTAATATTGTGTAATCATGCAACAGATAGAATTGTTGCTCTTTACAAATCTCTTGATTACAAATTGAATTATCTACAAGAACGGATTTATATAAAAGCAAATGGAGATAGAACACCAGCAAATGTCGTCATTGCAACTAAAAACATTGATGAACCCATAGGGCAATTTGGAGATGGCTCCTCAGGGCAAAAGGTAGGCGGCGGTACCCGCCTCAACGAGCGCAACCATGTACTCGGCGGGAAAAAACCCGCGAAACCTGGGACTTGATGTAGCATTTTACGATTCTGCCGAATTTTTTTGTTTTGCTGTTTTGACCAAACCATCCACGAATTTTTCACGAATACTCGAATAGGTTGGCGCAAATTCGCGCATTCGTGGCCCCATTCGTGGATGGTTGATGGCGAAACCACAAAATAAATCAGAATCAGGATTTTTCACTCAGCATGATTTTTATCTGTTCCAACAGTAGCAGGATTTCGTTCTCGACCACATCCCAGACGATATCATCGCTTATGCCAAAATAATTGTGCGCAACGATATTCCTGAAATCCTCATTTTTGCGCCACTTGATCTGCGGGTAACGAGCCTTGGTTTCTTCTGAAATGTGTTTGGCGGCTTCGCCTATAATTTCAAGGTTCCGCAAGACGGCATCATAAGTTCGGTCGTCATGCGTAAGGTCTTTTTGTGTGTACCCCGCTGTGTATTTCAGACTTTTTCACAATATTCCCGAATGTCGGCAAGATAGACCGTTTCGTCACGCAACATGGATCAAATCCCGCAAAATGGAGGGCTTCATGCGCGGTTTGATGGCATCCGGGACGACCAGGTCCACGCGGCAGCCGGGAATTTCTTCGAGGTAGTATGCGGTGTTTTTTATCAGGGAAATCACCTTCTTCGATTTCATGTTTATATTATACAATAGCCGCGATCCAAGCCGAAAGCACACTGAACTTCGGAAGTCTTGCCAGACTTCCGAAGTTTGACCCCAAAAAAGGATTGCCATGAACTTCGACGAATACCAGACCAAATCCCGCCGCACCGCCGGGTATCCGGCCATCGGGCATCCGGTCATCTATCCCACCCTGGGGCTGGTCAACGAGGCCGGGGAGGTGGCCGGTAAGATAAAGAAAGTCTTCCGCGACAAAGGGGGTGAGATCAGCGACGAGACCCGGGCCGCCCTCAAGGCCGAACTCGGCGACGTGCTCTGGTACGTGGCCCAGGTCTGCACCGAACTCGGCCTGTCGCTGGACGAGGTGGCCGGGTACAACCTCGAAAAGCTCTATTCCCGCCTGGAGCGCGGCACCCTGCGCGGCGACGGCGACGACCGCTAGAACAGTCAGCTTTCGGCTGTCAGCGGCCAGCTTTCAGCCAAAACTGACCGCTGAATGCTAATTGCTGACTGCTAATCGCTGAACGCTGAATGCCATTTCCCGCCTTACGAGTCCGTAATCAAACTCTAATCATTTTCCTACGCGGAGTCGTGTCCTTTTTGGTAAAATCAAACCAGACTTTTCTTGTCTGATTGAAAGTAGGAGTAAAACTATGGCTGGCATGGAACGCTTTACACAGCGTGCCCGACGGGTGTTGAGCCTGGCCCACCAAGAGGCCGAGCGCGCCCATCAGAGCAGCATCGGCACCGACCACCTTCTCGTCGGCTTGATTGACGAAGATGGCGGCGTTGCCAGCCGCGTGCTGCGAGAATTAGGATTGGAACCCGACCGCCTGCGCGAGATGGTCGAGCGCGTCAGCGGCAGCGGGAATTACTCAGGGGCCAAAGTCGAACTCAGCGCCGACACCCAGCAGGTGTTGGAATACGCCTTCGACGAGGCCCGCCGTTTGGGACATCATTACATCGGTACTGAACACATCCTGCTTGGACTGGTACGCGGCGCAGGCGCGGGCATCGAAGTGCTGCGCCGCCTCGGCGTGACCCCCGAACAAGTGCGCCGGCAGACGCGCCGGGTGCTCAACGAATCCGCTTCCGCCCCGGCAACCCCCGGCCGCCCCGAACCGGCCAAACCGCCGCAGGGCAAGACTCCCCTGGTGGACCAACTGGCCACCGACCTGACCACCCTGGCCGAAGACCGCAAACTCGACCCGGTGATTGGCCGCCAGATGGAGATCGAACGCGTCATCCAGGTCTTGGCCCGGCGGACGAAGAACAACCCGGCCCTGATCGGCGAACCCGGCGTCGGCAAGACGGCCATCGTCGAGGGCCTCGCCCAGCGGATCATCGAGGGAGACGTGCCTGCTCCCCTTATGAATAAACGGGTCCTGCAACTGGACGTGGGTTCGCTGGTGGCCGGGACGATGTATCGCGGCCAGTTCGAGGAGCGCCTCAAGCGGGTCATTGACGAACTCAAGCAGTCCGGCGCGATCCTGTTCATTGACGAAGTCCACATGCTGGTGGGGGCCGGTTCGGCGGGGTCGTCGGTTGATGCGGCCAACATCCTCAAACCGGCGCTCTCGCGCGGCGAGTTGCAGGTCGTGGGCGCCACCACCCTGGACGAATACCGCAAACACATCGAATCGGATGCGGCCCTGGAACGGCGCTTCCAGTCCATCCTGGTCGAAGAACCCTCTGAAGAAGAAACCATCGAAATCCTGAAGGGCATCCGCGGCGCTTACGAGGAGCACCACCACCTCATCATCTCGGATGAGGCCATCGAAGCGGCGGCCCAGCTCTCATCCCGGTACGTGACGGAGAGATTCCTGCCCGACAAGGCAATAGACCTGATAGACGAGTCCTCCTCGCGGGTGCGGATGTATAAATCCCCGGCTGCAAAAGAAGCCAAGAACCTGTTCAGCCAACTCCGCACAGCCCGCCAAAACCTGGCCCTGGCCCGCGAAGAAGGCAGCAACGAAGAAGTGCTCCAACTCGAAGAACAAACCATTGACCTGGAGGGCCGGATCGAGCGCCTGCGTACCGGCTGGGACCGGGCCACCAGCCCGGTGGTCTCGGCGGAAGACATCGCCGAGGTCATCTCGATGTGGACCGGCGTGCCGCTGATGCAGTTGGCCGAAGAAGAGAGCGAACGCCTGCTCAAGATGGAAGAGGAAATGCGTAAAGCCATCGTGGGGCAGGAGGATGCCATCCTGAGCATCGCCCGGGCCGTGCGCCGGGCACGCGCCGGGTTGAAGGACCCGCGCCGCCCGATCGGCTCGTTCATTTTCCTCGGCCCCACCGGCGTCGGCAAGACCGAGCTGACCAAGGCCCTGGCCAAGTTCATGTTCGGCAGCGAAGACGCCGCCATCATGCTCGACATGTCGGAGTTCATGGAACGCCATACCGCCTCCCGGCTGGTGGGCGCGCCTCCCGGATACATCGGCTACGAGGACGCCGGCCAGTTGACCGAAGCCCTGCGCCGCCGCCCATACTCGATCGTAGTTTTCGACGAGATCGAGAAAGCCCATCCTGAAGTCCACAATATGCTGCTGCAAATCATGGAAGAGGGCCACCTCTCGGATGCCCGCGGGCGCAAGGTGGATTTCCGCAACGCCATCGTGGTGATGACCTCCAACGTCGGCGCGGACATGATCAAGAAACAGACCTCGCTTGGCTTCCAACTCAAGCGCGAAGAGGCCGATGAAGAGCGCCTGTCTTATGACGACATGCGCAAGAAGCTGACCGAGTCGCTCAAGAAGGTCTTCCGCCCCGAGTTCATCAACCGGGTGGACAGCATCGTGGTCTTCCGCTCGCTCAACAAGGAAGACATCCAGCAGATCGTCTCGCTCGAACTGGACAAGGTGGCCGGCCGCCTGGCCGACAACAACATCCACCTGACGGCCACGCCCGAGGCCCTGTCTCTGCTGGCCGACCTGGGCTTCGACCCCGAGATGGGCGCCCGCCCGCTGAAACGGGTCATCCAGCAGCGGGTGGAGGACAAACTGTCCGATGCGGTGCTCTCCGGCACCTTTGTGGACGGCGACCACGTCCTGGTGGATGTGGATGCCGAGGGCGAGATCGTCCTGACCCGCGCCCCGGCCCCCGAACCCGAACCTGCGGCGTAAACCAAATGTCACCCTGGTAGGGGCAGACGGTGAAATCAACGAAATATTTCAAGACCAGTGTACTTTCCCGTCGCCCCTATCTTAAAGAAGAATGAATTGGGTATGTGCTCGAAAATCCAATCCGCACAGAAACGCAAGATAACGGTCGGATTCGGTATTGGGCTTATATTGAGGAATTAAGCAAATACTTGCGTGTGGTTACTGAGCCGGATGGCAAAACCATCCATAATGCCTTTCCAGACCGCGGTTTTAAGCCGTAGGAGGCAGTTGTGAATTTCGAGTATCATCCAGAAACCGATATGCTATATATCAAGCTAACCACTGGCATAAGCATTGAATCTGAGGAAATTTCCCCTGGTGTAGTGGTTGACTATGATGAAAATAACCGCGCCATCGGGATCGAGATAGAAGATGCCAGCAAATTCATTGACCTGTCCCGCCTCGAATTGACCGCCATGCCAATTGTCAACTTGGTGATTAGCGAGCGAATACCAACGGGCGCATAAGAGCAAAAGAACGGCTTTCGGGGCAGGTCAGGAACCTGCCCTATTTTTGTTAATCCTTTCGTAATGAATTAATCGGCGGCACATAGCGTCTACTGAAATGAAACACACCCAAACCATTACTTTGTCATTCTGAGCACGTTCGCTACACTCAGTGTAAACTCCGCGAAGAATCTCTTATCCGTGTTGAGCGAGACCCTTCGTTTCACTCAGGGTGACGTGACGAGGAAAGGAAACCTTTATGGGTACTCAAATTGCAACCCTGGCCGGCGGATGCTTCTGGTGTCTCGAGGCCGTCTACGATCAACTCGAAGGTGTCAAATCGGTCGAATCCGGTTACTCCGGCGGGCAGGTCCCCAATCCCAGCTACCACGAAGTCTGTGACGGGAAGACCGGCCATGCCGAGGTGGTCCAGGTCAGCTTCGACCCGGACGAAATCTCGTTCGCCGACATCCTGCGGGTCTTCTTCGCCATCCACGACCCAACCACCCTCAACCGCCAGGGGGCCGACGTGGGCACGCAGTACCGTTCGGCCATCTTCTGCCACGACGACGAGCAGAAGCAGACCGCCGAGGCGGTTATCAAGGAAATCGGCGCGGCGGGCATCTGGGATAATCCCATCGTAACCGAGGTGACGCCCTTCGACCGATTCTACATGGCCGAGGCTTACCACCAGGAATATTTCGCCAACAACCCCTTCCAGCCTTATTGCCAGGTGGTGATCGCGCCCAAAGTGGCGAAATTCCGCAAGCAGTTCGTGGAGAGTTTGAAGAAGCAGGCATGAACCGCGAGGCCGCCAAGCTGTGTCGAGGAGTCAAAAGTCCCTGACTTTTGATGTCCAACGGCGGGAGTCGTTGGACTCCATATCGGCGAGCTTCGCGGGTACAATTTCTCCCGATGGAAAACACTCCCACCTTTTTCGTGCGCGACATCCCCATTTATGGCGAGGCGATCCTCGCCCCGATGGACGGTTTCTCAGACTGGCCGTTCCGCTCGTTGTGCCGCGAGTTGGGTTCGGCCATGTCGTACACTGAGTTCATCCAGGCGCGGGACGTTCTGAACCGCCCGAAATATGTGAATGAAAAACTGGCCTTCGACGAGTCCGAGCGCCCGGTGGCCTTCCAACTCTACGGCGACGACCCGGACGAGATGGTCGAAGCGGCGAAGCGGGTGCGGGACCTGGGGCCTGATACCGTTGACGTGAACATGGGCTGCCCCGCCAAATCCGTCGTCCATCACGGGGCGGGCGTGGGGATGATGCGTTCCCCGCTCAAGATCGCCCGCGCCTTCCGCAAGCTGACCGCCGCCCTCGACATCCCGGTCACGGGCAAGATACGCCTGGGCTGGGACGATTGCCGTTCGTACCGGCTGGTCGCCCGCATCGTCGAAGAGGAGGGCGGCTCGCTGGTCGCCATCCACGGGCGGACGAAGGAGCAGGGTTACGGCGGCCAGGCGGACTGGGATGCCATCGCCGAGGTCAGGCAACTGGTCAAGATCCCGGTCATCGGCAACGGGGACGTGCGCGCCGTGGCCGACATCCGGCGGCTGAAGGAGTACACCGGCTGCGAGGCGGTCATGATCGGGCGCGGGGCCATCGGCAACCCGTGGATCTTCTCCGGCCTCGACCGCGAGCAGGTCCCGCCGGAACAGGTGCGGCGCATGATCGAAGAACACCTGGCGCGCAGCCTGTCCTTTTACGGCCCCCGCCTGGGGCTGGAACTGTTCCGCAAACACGCCGTGGGATACCTGGAAAGCTTCGGGTTGCCGCGCGATAAAAGAAAAGAACTCCTGACCTGCGCAAAGGCCGAGGAGTTCCTGGAGTTGTTGGAGCAATTATCTGTACCGGTTCCTGGCAGATAAAATTCGGCCGTCAAATCTCAGGGGGATACCTGATACACATTAACCACATCCCCCAACACATTGACGAAAAGATGCTGTCCATCAGGAGAAAGGTATAGCCATTTCAATGGGTTATAGTAGTCATCGTGGTTTGCCGGGACAACGTCAATGAGAGACAACAGGTGGAGGTCATTGGCATCCAAGATACAGATTTTCCCTTCAAAGACGTCATATCCAAGCGAAAATTTTAGTTTACCGTCGGTAGAAACGGGTCCGGCCGCGTAACAACCTTCTGTCAGCGTTTCCGGTATTTGGAATTGATCCAGGGGATTGCCGGTTTCAAGGTCATAGTTCGTCGCATCAATAGAAAAAGTATTCCTTTGTAAATCCAAGCCAAGGAATTCCGGGAAATGAGGTTTTATCGTAACCATACCTTGATAGTATTCAAGTGGTTGGGGCTCAATAAGGAATTGCGTTGCGCCAGAGTTGACATTCCAACTCACGACTCTTGACCAACTCCCAAACCCGAGGATGCTGTTCGTGCCGGGGATGTACTTCATGTGGTAGATGAATATGCGGGATTCGATATCAATGTCGTAAGCGTCAGTGCTATTTTCTTCAAAATAGTGCAGAAATTCTCCTGTGCGGGCGTCCCAACTCAAAATATTGCAGTCATTACCGGATGACGCAAGCACATCACCGTTTGGAGAGAAGGCCAAGCTGAATATTTTCCCTTTGTGGGCTTCTATGTTGAAGATGGTTTTACCAGTATCGATATTTTTCAAGATCAGACTGCCATCTTTATGACCGAGAGCAATAATATTTTGAACAGGAGAGATAGCAAAGGAAGTTACGTCAAAGCGGGAGCGCATTGCACCATTGTCCGTCAATCGTATTTCCAAAGTTTCCGGCCTTTGTATAACGGTATATTTGCCATCAAAAGAGAACTTTATGTCAATAATAGGAGGCATAAAATGCCATGCGCTAAACTGTATTTCATTCCTGGTTACCTCCCACACTTCGATTGACCCGTCAATAAAGCCAACCACTACCTTATCGCCTTGAGGGGCGTATGCAAAAGTCTCAACCGGGCGGCTGAAACTACCAATCATGCCAGTCAACTTGCCATTGGAAGCATCATACACACGCAAAGTGCTGAACAGGCGGCTGTTCCATAAATTTGGAGCACGATAAAGAATGGAGAGACTTTTGCCCGTAGGTGAAAAAGCCGCACGATACGGGTGTGCAGCTGAAGGAGCGTATGCGTTTCCGCACGGACTGAATGAATTCAAATCGCACCCCTCAGGTTCGGTGCGGTCATCATAATTCACCTGGATGGTTTCATCAGGGAGTTGATATAAGAGTTGCTGAGTTTCGGTGTCGAAAATTTCTCTAACCGAGTATTCCAAATCCCACGTTTCTTCATCGTGTGTCGAACGGCTTTTAAGTTGCAATTTTCCATCGGGAGAATTGGCAACCAGTTCCCCCCAATTCTGCGAAAGCGTAGACGTTCGCAGCCAGGTTACCCCTGAAGGTTCTTCTATGATTTGACCGTTTGGAAAATTGATGAAATATTGCACTTCATCAGCCTCTAAAAGTAAATAATGTCCATCTGCGCTGAAGAACAGGCTCTTATACTCAAACGGTGAAGAAAAAGGGATCCATTGTGGAGTCTCATTCGGTGCTCGTGTATCGTAAATTGCATAGCCATGGGCGCTGCCTGCAACGATCAAATTGCCATCCGGCGAAAACGCGATCCCCAACATACTCCCTTTTCCCCACTGGGCTACTTGTTCGATCTGAGAAAAATTTCCTGCATTGATCGGCTCTAATGCCGCAGGGAGGGCAGTCCCAACATAAGCAGGGAATATTTCCCTGTTATTTACGATTGGAATTGCTGTAGATGTCAGGGTGGGCGTCAGAGTAAAGGCGGCTTTAGGTGCTATGTTCGGTGTAGCTGTGACAGTGCTTGTCGGTCGCTCTGTCTGTGCCTTGGTAGCCGAGGGAATAGCCGTCTCTGTCGCAACGGTTTGATTTCCGCAGGCTGACAGAAAAAGAATAAACCCAAACAACAGGAGGGCAAGCTTCGCAGTTTTCATAGATTGTGCCTCTTCAACGAAATTCAATGATCTTATGGTTCAGATGAGAACAGTTTCTCGTAATATGGTATTGTTCAACTTTAATTATGCCCAAACCTTTGAAACAGTGCGTAATCGAAATTAATACTGTAAAACCAACTGGCCGGTTGCCACATCCAGGCCATATAGCCGGGTTTCGAGGATGAAATAGACCACATCCCCCTGCCAGCCGACGATTTCAGGAACGGTATAAGAATCGTCGGTGATGTCGAGGAGATCGAATGCCATCTGGCCGGAACGGGCGCCATCCGTCGTGTTGATGGTTTCGATCACGATGCGGTTGGGAACTGCCTGGAATTTCAGCAAAAGCAGGGAGGCCTGGTCCACGCGCGAGGTCCAGGCTGCTCCGGCGGAGTCGATCACGCTGACGATCCTGAACGGCGCGTCGATAGGTTTGGCGTTCTCAGGTACGACCTGCCAGAGGCTTTCCCCGGTGAGGGGGTCCAATCCCCAAATCTCGAAGCCCTCCGCGTCGTGGATGCGGCGAACCAGGGCGACCAGGATGTCGCCGGATATCGTCATCGGCGACAGGGCATAGTTATAGCTTGCCAGGGCCACGCGCAGGATCCCGGTTTCCTTCTCAACGACGAACAACCGGTTTTCGTAACTGAAATACAGGCTGGATTCGCCGATGACTGCGTTGAATCCATAATTGCTCAGGAGAAAGCCCTCGTCCTCCGCAACGGCCTGCCAGGCCATTTCCCCGCCGTCAAGATCATAACGCTGGACACAGCCCTGCAACAACCCGAAAACCAGGTAAAGGGAATTTTCTTCTTCGTCGTAGGCAATGCCCGAATCCGTTTCAAGTTTTTCGATCCGGGGCTGATCTGTCTTGCAGGTGGGCGTAATGGCGTTCACCTGGCTGCCGTCAGCCGGATTGATGAAAATAATGCTGTACTCGCTGGCCTCGTCCGGGTAATCCACGTAAGCCAGCAAACCGCCAAAAAGCCAGATGCTTCGGAAGTAACCCCGCAACTGTTTACGCCAGGCCAGCGCCCCGGTCCGGGATTCATAGGCTTGCAGCGAGCGGTCAGCCGTCAGGGTGAGCACGTAACCGTCCTTGACGGCCAGGGTATTCCCGCCGATATCCAGCTTGTCGGGCATTTCCACCTGCCAGGCCAGCCGGCCGTTATCGGTGTTGTAAGCGAGCAGGTTTTCCCGGCTGGCGACGAAAACCAGGCCGCCGTCGGCCAGCACAGCGTCCACGGGGCTGCCTTCGGGCAGGGGTTTCGTCGTCCATTCCAGCTTGCCGGTCGCGCCGTCGAGCCTGCCGATCAGTTGCCTTTCATTCCGCGTATCGGTCAAGGATGAAACGACATCGGGCAGGGAGCCTGCTCCCGGGTCCAGCAGGACGGCCGGGATGTGGGCCTCCAGGCGCGGCGTCAGGAGACTGCCTGGCTGCAAAAGCACAAAAGCCAGGATTCCCAGGACGACGACCAGGATGGCCAGCGGGATGGCGAGGCCGAGCCAGCGGACGGATTGGGCCGCCGCCTTGCCCTCCTCCCGGATGGGCCGGGCTTCCACCGTCTCTTCCCGGACCTGGGGCCGGGCCGCCGTTTCGACAGGCTGGCCGGCCCCGATCAGGTCAACCGCCTGCTTCGCCCGCTCCAGGCTGACCTCGTAGCGTTCGCGGTAAGTCTTGATCGCCTCGACCTTGTTCCCCGCCCGGACCAGTTCCACTATCCCGTCCGGGACGCCGGCCGGCCCGCCTGCCGCGTCGAGCAGGGTGATGCTCCCGCAGGATTTACAACGGACCAGCGGAGGATCACCCTCCAGTTCGAGCAGCGCAGCGCAATTGGGGCAGGCAAAGGCCTGGGGTGCAGGTTCGGACATAAATTCTCCACACAACAGGAAGGATGAGCGCGCTTCAATTATCCCACAAGTTCACCGGCCGCCAACCTGTCACTGGTACTTCAGCACGATCCGGCCCGTCGCCGTATCCAGGACGTAGACCCGGGTATCGAGGGTGAAATAGATTTCCGTGCCATGCCAGCCGATGATGGTGGGAACCGAGTAGAAATCGCCGGACACGTCTTTCATGGGGATGGTTGTTTCACCCAGGCTCGAACCGCTGGCAGGGTCGAAAGTCTTCAACACCAGCTGGTTGGGTTCAGCCTGGAACTCGATCAGGAGCAGGCCCGCAGGAGTCAGCCGCCAGGTCCAGCCGGATTCGTCCGAATCGATCAGGCCGGACATCTCGTTGGGCGGGTCAACCGGGCTGGAATTTTCCGGGACCAGTTGCCAGGTCCGCTCACCGGAGCCGGGATCCAGGCCCCAGAGTTCGAACCGCTGCGAGCCTCTCGTCCGCCTGGCAAGGATGATCAGCGTGTCCTTGCTCAAGGCGAGAGGGGCCAGATCGTAAGCATCATCTTCGAAGAGCAATTTCAACATCCCGCTTTGCTTATCCAGCGCAAAAAAGCGGTTCTCGTTCCCAAAGTAAATCGTGGACGGGGTTTGATAATAATTGAAATCGTAAAAAGTCGTATTGAAGGAATCCTCGGATTGGGTTGCCCAGACCAGTTGGCCGCTATCGAGATCATAACGCTGGAGGCAACCGAGAGACGAGCCAAAAGCCAGGTAAAGGGCATTCGAGGCGCTGTCATAAATGACTCCAGAGCCGTCATCCAGATTTTCTTCCCAGAAGCTGTCCGATTTGCAGACCGGGAAGATGACCTGCTCTTCGCGGCCGTTCGCCGGGTCGAGCAGGAACAGGTGGAAATCATTTTCCTCCTCGGCATAATCCAGGATGACCAACCATTTGCCCATGGTCCGCAGGCCGCGGGCATAACTCAACAGCGGCCGGCTCCAGGCCAATTGGCCGGTGTCGGCCGCGTAAGCCTGGACCGAACGGTCCATGGTCATCACGATCACCAGCCCGCCGGCGAGGATCAGGTTGTTATCGCCCGAGTCGAGGCGGTCCGGCAGGTTGACCGTCCAGGCCGGGCTGCCGTCCCGGGCGTCGAAGGCCAGCAAATTCGCCTCGACCGCCACGTAGACCCGTTCGCCGTCGCTGGCCATTCCGTCCACGTAGCCGTTGCCGGGCAGGTCATCGGTCTTCCAGGCCAGGCTGCCGTCTGCCCGGTTGACCCGGCCGATCACCCGGCTCTCGTCGTTGACGTTGTAGAACATGGCGGCCACGTCCGGGGGCGTGTCCTGGGCGGCGGGCAGGGTGATGGCCTGGTTCACGGCCACCAGGCGCGGGGTGAAGGGGCCTCCGGGCTGGAGCATGGCGAACCCGATGATGCCGCCGACGATCAGCAAAACGATGGCCGTGATGGCGCAGCCGAGCCAGGCCCCGGTGGCGGTGGCCGCCGCGGCCGCCCCGCCGACTTTTACCGCGACTTTGGCCGCCTCCTGGACCTGGAAGCCGGCTTCCGGCTCCAGCAGGTTGCCCGCCTCGATCTGTTCGACCGCGTATTTGGCCCGCGCCAGGCTGACGTCGTAGAGTTCGCGATAGCGTTTGATGGCTTCGAGCTTGTTCCCGGCCCGGATCAACTGCACGATCTCGTCCGGCACCCCGGCAGGTTTCGGCAGGTTGATAGCGCCCGGTTTTTCCGGTTTCAGGGCGTCAATCACGACCACATTCTGGCAGAACTTACAGCGCACGACCGCACTGGAGCCGTCGTAGTCCAGCGGCGCGCCGCAGGTTGGGCAGTCGAGGGTTTTGGGGGTGGGCATGGGAGGTCTCCGGGAAAGAAGTAAAAGCGACGGAATTGGGCTATTATCCCCCGATGGGATGGATAATGCAAGCCCGCAGATGGGGGATAACCGGGGTTAAAAAAAACATCACCCGAAATCGCAGAACATAAATTCTGATATACTGTGAGCACCCTCACCCCCGACCCCTCTCCTTATCAGGGAGAGGAGAGAAGGTATAGAAACATGGCAAAAACCCAAACCCGCTACGTCTGCCAGCAGTGCGGACGCGTCTCGGCCAGTTACATGGGACGCTGCCCGCAGTGCGGCGAATACAACACGATGACCGAGGAGATCGTCCATGCCGAGCCGGTGACGAAAGGCAAGTCGGCGGTGCGCGGCCTGACCGGGAGGTCGCAGCCGCGCCCGATCGGCGAGGTCAGCGGCGAGGCGGAGGACCGCATCCCGGTCCCGATAGGGGAGTTCGCCCGCGTCCTGGGCGGCGGGATCGTCCCCGGCTCGATCGTGCTGGTCGGCGGCGACCCCGGCATCGGCAAGTCCACGCTGATGCTGCAACTGGCGCTGGACATGGCAACCAGCCAGCGGGTCTTGTACGTTTCGGGCGAGGAATCCGAGCGGCAGATCAAGATGCGCGCCCTGCGTTTGCAGGAAGCAGACGGCAAATTGCCGTCCAACCTGCTCCTGGTTACCGAGACCAACCTCGAGACCATCCTCAACCATGTCCGCGAGACCCAGCCGACGTTGCTGATCGTCGACTCGATCCAGACCGTATATCTCTCGGAACTGGATTCGTCGGCGGGGTCGGTCTCGCAGGTGCGCGAATGCTCGTCGCAGTTGCGTGAGCTTGCCAAGTCCAGCGGGATCTCGGTCTTCGTCATCGGCCACGTCACCAAGGAGGGACAGATCGCCGGGCCGCGGGTGCTCGAACACATCGTGGACACGGTGCTCTACCTCGAAGGCGACCGCTTCCAGGCGTACCGGCTGCTGCGCTCGGTCAAGAACCGCTTCGGGGCCACTGCCGAGGTGGGCGTGTTCGAGATGCGCGAGCGCGGCCTGGTGGAGGTGACCAACCCGTCGGAGGCCTTCCTGGCCGAGCGGATGGTCAACGCGCCCGGCTCGGCCATCGCGGTGACGATGGAGGGCACCCGTCCGCTGCTGGTGGAGGTGCAGGGCCTGACCTCCCCGACCCAGTTCGGCAACGCCCGCCGCACCCCCAACGGCGTGGACTACAACCGCCTGCTGATGATCGCGGCCGTGCTGACCCGCCGCATGGGGCTGAGACTGGCCGAGCAGGATATTTTCGTCAACGTGGTGGGCGGGCTGAAGATAGACGAACCGGCCGCAGACCTGGCCGTCGCGGCCGCGGTCGCCTCGTCCATGCGGGATGTGTCGGTGCGGGCGGATACGGTGATGATCGGCGAACTCGGCCTGGCGGGCGAGCTGCGTATGCCCGGCCAGATGATGCTGCGCCTGCGCGAAGCCGGGAAACTGGGTTTCAAGACCGCCATCGTCCCCAAGCGGCTGCGCCAGGGCGAACCCTGGCCGAAAACCATCGAGATCATCGAGGCCCGCTCCATCCAGCAGGCGCTCGAACTGGCGATGGCGCTGGAACGCCAGAAACCGCGGGGGCGGGAAGTTGTTTGATGAAAACGATCCAACCGACCCGACAACTCCCCGACGGGTATAGCCGCACTTATTCGCTGCACCTGAAAGCCAACAAATCTGCGGTGGTCTGGATGCAGGTGGCGACTATCCCGGCCTTCATCCTGTCTGCCTGGGCGTTCGCCTGGCTGGTGCTCGAATTCCGCTCTGATGCGATCTTTGGCCTCAACCGCTTTAACAACCTGGCTGTGGCGCTGGGGATTGTTGCCGTCAATTTCGCAGTTGTCGTTTTTCACGAACTGGCTCACGGGCTGTTCATCTGGGTCTTCACCCGTCACAGGCCGGTTTATGGCTGGCGCTGGTTCTACGCCTACGCCGGCGCGCCGGACTGGTATTTCGGCAAATTGCACTACATCGTCATTGCGCTGGCCCCGCTGGTGCTGATCTCCATCATTGGGGTCGTTCTGATCCTGGTCAGCCCGGCGCCGGTGGTGCTTTTCTTGCTGGGGGTCATCATTTTCAACGCGACCGGGGCGGTCGGCGATCTCTGGCTGGTACTGAAATCGCTCTTCGAGCCGGAGGACGTGCTCATCCGCGACACCGGCGACGGGTTCGAGTTCTACCGGCGGGGGTAGGGTTCGAGAATATTTTTGGGGAGGGATAGGGCTTCCAAAACGGGAGCAGGCCTCGGGTCCCGCGCGCAACGCCCGGAAAAGTCCCCCGTATGTGGTGGTAGACTTTTCCCAAGGAGAATCCCATGTTACCCAAAATTTTTGCGTTTATCGCAGTGCTCGCCCTGGCCGCCCTGGCCTGCGGCGTGCAGATCAACCCGCCCGCGACCCCCGGGCCGGATGTCACCGAAGCGATCAACATCCCCGTGCCGGAAGGCGGGGAGGTGAGCCTGAGACTGGAATTCGGCGCGGGCAAGCTGACTCTGGCCCCCGGCGCGCTGACCGCCCTGGTGGACGGGACGGCTACTTACAACATCCCCGACCTGAAGCCTGATATCCTGACCGGCGGCGGCAGCGTGACGATGAGCGTCGGCAAGTACCAGGCCCGCAACTTCCCCCGGTTCAATAATCTCAAGAACGTCTGGGACCTGAAGCTTGGCGCGGCCCCGATGGACCTGACCATTGCTGCCGGGGCCTACGAGGCCGATTACGATTTCGGCGGCCTGGCGTTGACCAACCTGACCGTCCAGGACGGCGCTTCGGACGTGGAACTGACCTTTTCTTCGCCCAACCAGGCCGAAATGTCGGTGCTGCGCTACGAGACCGGCGCCTCCAGCGTCAAACTGAACGGCCTGGCGAACGCCAATTTCACCACCATGATCTTCCAGGGCGGGGCGGGCAACTACTCCCTGGATTTTTCCGGCGAGGTGCAGCGCGAGGCCGCCATCTCGGTCGAGACCGGGGTGAGCAACCTGACCCTGATCGTCCCGGACGGCGTGAACGCCAGGTTGACCATCGAAGGCGGGCTGTCCAACGTCACCAGCGGCAACGGCTGGAGCAAGAATGGAAACACGTACACCCACGCGGGCGACGGCCCGCTGCTGACCTTCGTGATCGAGATCGGCGCCGGAAACCTGATCCTGGAATAGCCTCCGGGACCCTTCGATTTCTCATAGCGCAAGCCTTCGGCCTGTCTGCCGGGGCGGGAGTCATGCTCCCGCCCCGGTCTTTTATCACCCAAATCGGAGTAAAAGGTCATATTTTATCCATGACCTCCATCACTTGTCTTGCAATTAATCTCACAATAAAATATCATAAGCAGGTAAAATTTACCCACATTAGCAGAGAGGTCGCCATGCAAATCACCCGACAAGCCGATTACGCCGTGAGAGCCGTTTTACATCTTTCCCGCCAGGGAGTGGGAGAACGCGCCGCCACCAGCCAGATCGCCCAGGAACAGCACATCCCGCCGTCGTTCCTGGCCAAGATCATTTCACAGTTGTCCATTGCCGGATTGCTGCACACCTCACGCGGGGCGCGCGGCGGCGTGATGCTGGCCCGCGAACCAGGCGATATTACCCTGTTGGAAGTTATCGAGGCCATTGACGGCCCGATCCAGTTGAACGAGTGCGTGGGCGAGACGGGCTTATGCCTCTTCGATTCCGATTGCCCGCTCAAACCGGTCTGGTGCGAAGCCCAGGAGGAACTGGTCACGCGCCTGAAAGGGACCAACTTCGCCGCCCTGCTTTCGCAGAATGCCCAGGCCGTGGCGTCGTAACCCGCTTTTGTGCGATCCTGATGAAAGCCTGCCCCAGATTCTGGAGCAGGCTTTTTGCATAATTTCCACCGTCCAGGTGAGCTTGGCCGAGCGGTTGGGCAAGTTGGGCAGGTCGGACTGGTACTGGACGGACAGCCCGGTGGGGGCGGTGGCGTCGCAGGTGGGGTTGGCGACGCATTTTTTACAGCAGGACTGGGGCACGCCGTTGTTGTTTTCCGGCGGACACTCGGGCGAACAATTATCAGAACCGGTCCAGCCGTTGGCGCAAGGGCTGTTGCGGCACTCATGCACCATGCTGTACCCGGCCGGACAGCCGCCCCCGCCGTCACTCCCGCCGTCTGACCAGCAGGTGATCGGCGAATTGCTGCAATTGCAGTTACTATCACAACTGTCATTACTCGAGCAAATCCCGGTTGTTGACACGCAGGTATTTGAATCCGGCTGGTAGCAAGATGTTAATGACGTCCCCCCGGTGCGTTCAAAAACACAGCCAACAATTGGTTTATCTATACACCTATAAGTATCCACCCTTTTCTCGCTCAAACACTCGGCCGCCCGGGCCTGGCTTTCCCCTCCCAGCCACAATAACCCGGCCAGGAAGATCACCGCCATGGTTTTCAGCCCTGGTTTCATAACTGCCCTTTCAACTGCTCGTACAGCACCGGCCGCAGATCCTCCAGATTGACCCACAAACCCAACTCCGCCAGGTCAAACTCGGCTTGTTCGCCAGCGCCCAGGTTGTAGACAAAGTTCTGGCCGATTTGACCCAGCCAGGCCGGATAGTAGCGGTCCAAATACTCGCCGCACTGTTTACTGCCCCGGCAAAACCGCCGGTTTAACCAATCTTTAGCCAGCGGCCGGTCGGCCTCCAGCCCTAAAAAGCTCAAGCTGTAATAATTGCCCGGTGTTAGCAGTTGCGACAGTTTTTGCTCCAACTGCAACACCAACGGCCGGTCAGGGGAACGCAAAACCAGTCTTTTTTCCGCCAGCCGGCCGCCGCTGTTTAACTCTGCCAGCCAGACCATTTCCACCTGGCCGGTCAGCCAGTTTTTGCTGATCTTTTCCAGCTTGATCGGCGAAACCACGTACAGCAAACCGGCCTGGTCAACGCCATCCCACTCCGCCCGCTGCGGCCCGGTAATAGCAGTCTCGCCGTTAAAAAACTCGCTTTGGAAAATCGGGTCAACCCGGCTTAACTGAGTTTTTTTCTGCCACAGTAAAAAAGCTAATACCAGCGCAATGGTAAACAAAACCCCTGCCAGCCAAAACAGTTTTTTGACCATCCACCCAGTCTAACATAACTAAATTTTACAAACAAACAGTCTTTATAAATCAATTGACGTTGCCAATTTCATCTGTAAACACCTCATCCCTTAGGTCTATTGTTTGCGCTTGCGGTTTTTTCAGCAAATCAACAATTTCCTCCAAACTAACCGATCTCCTTAGCAATGTCATTAGCATTTTACAGCCCAAGTCAGAAGAACATAAACCACTTTGATTTTTGCTGTACTCTATCAAAACTTCAGGGTCAACGGTTGATCCTTGGGCCTGAAATTGCAACCCAACTATTCTTCTACTGCCCGGCTGCAGCATGGTTTTGACAAACTCCAAAATATTCCCTTTATTTTGCTTCCTAAACTGAACCATTTCTTCCGAATACCGGACAATTACTGTGTTCTCCGCTCCGGTCCGGTCATCCCGGAAACTGAAAACCACGTCCGCAAACTTTAGGCCGCTGTCTGCCTCCAGCACGGTCCATTCTTGCACTGTTGCCCCGCCCAAAGTGGCTAAAACCGCAGTATACCCCTCAACCACTGTTGACTTCATTTGCTGAATTGTTACCGCCGCCGGCCCCGGCTCGCCGTCCCAAACAGTGGCTGACTCGGCCACCACCCACGCCTGCACCGCTTCGCCGCCGATGGTCACTGTTTCCGCCATCTGCCAGGCCCCGTCCGCTTCCCGCCACAAGCTGTTGTTGTTGGCGTCCACCAGCACCCGATGGCCGTTAGCGTCAGTGGTCTCGCTCCATTGATCCGGCAGCGACTCCCGGACATTTTCCGGCAGACTCGACAGGTCCGGGGTTGGGGTGGGGGTGATGCTGGGCGTTGGGGTGATGGTCGGCGAGGGGGTGGGGCTGGGCACGGGGGTAAAGGTTTTGGTTGGTTCAGGGGTGAGCGTCGCCTGCGGGGCCGACTGGCAGGCGTTCAGGACGAGAATGACAAGCAGGGCGAAAACAAGTTTGTAGAAAATCGTGGACACGGTGATCTCCTTTCCCACATCTCCATTATACAGAGAATGACTGGTCGTATAATTGCCTCATCCGTAATTTTCATAACGGTATGTTTCCAATGAGTTGAAAAGACGAACGTCCCGAAGGGTTTTCTGAGAGAGTTTGCCGCTTTTACGACAACCCTTCGGGACGGTTTCAACTGAAATGGAACACACCCTTTTCTTAAGGAGCATCCATGTCCAAGCCTCGTATCGTGCGCGCCCCGCGCGGGACGCAACTCACCTGCAAGAACTGGCTGATCGAAGCCCCCTATCGCATGATCCAGAACAACCTCGACCCCGAAGTAGCCGAAATCCCCGAAAAACTGGTCGTTTACGGCGGGCGCGGCCAGGCGGCCCGGGACTGGGAGTCGTTCGACGCTATCCTGGAGTCGCTCAAAAATCTGGAAGAAGACGAAACCCTGCTGGTCCAGTCCGGCAAGCCGGTGGTCGTGTTCAAATCCCACAAAGACGCGCCCAAAGTGCTGATCGCCAACTCGAACCTGGTCCCGCACTGGGCCACCTGGGAGCACTTCGACGAGTTGGCCGCCAGGGGGTTGATCATGTACGGGCAGATGACCGCCGGGTCGTGGATCTACATCGGCACGCAGGGCATCTTGCAAGGCACATACGAAACTTTCGGGGCGCTGGCGAAGAAACGCGGCTGGGGGTCGCTGAAAGGAAAGTTTTGCCTGACGGCCGGCCTGGGCGGGATGGGCGGCGCGCAGCCTTTGGCCATCACCCTGAACGAGGGCGTCGGCCTGATCGTGGAAGTGGACCCGGAGCGGGCCGAACGCCGCCGGGCGATCGGCTACGTGGACACGGTCGTGGATACCCTCGAGGAGGGGATGACGCTGGTCGAGGAGGCCCAGGCCGCGGGTCGTCCGCTTTCGGTGGGGCTGATTGGCAACGCCGCCGACGTGTATGCCGAACTGGCGGCGCGCGGCGTCATCCCGGACGTGGTCACCGACCAGACCTCGGCGCATGAAGCATTGATGTATGTGCCCTCGGGTTTATCCGTGACTGCCGCCGACGAACTGCGCCAGTCCGACCCGAAGCGTTACAAAGACATGGCGATGGCTTCGATGGCGAAGCACGTGCGGGCCATGCTGGAGTTCCAGCAAAAAGGCGCGGAAGTGTTCGACTACGGCAACAACCTGCGCCAGCAGGCTTTCGATTATGGCGTGACCGACGCCTTCGAGTTCCCCGGCTTCGTCCCGGCTTACATCCGCCCGCTGTTCTGCGAGGGCAAGGGGCCGTTCCGCTGGGTGGCGCTCTCCGGCGACCCGGAAGACATCTACAAAACCGACCAGGCCATCCTGGAACTCTTTCCCGAAGACGACCACCTGCGCCGCTGGCTGACGATGGCCCGCGAAAAAGTCCCCTTCCAGGGATTGCCGAGCCGCATCTGCTGGCTGGGATACGGCGAACGGGCCAGGGCCGGGCTGAAATTCAACGAGATGGTGGCGAACGGGACCCTGAAAGCGCCCATCGTCATCGGGCGCGACCACCTCGACAGCGGTTCGGTCGCCTCGCCCAACCGCGAGACCGAAGGCATGAAAGACGGCTCGGACGCCATCTCGGACTGGGCCATCCTGAACGCCCTGATCAACGCCGTCGGCGGGGCGACCTGGGTCTCGTTCCACCACGGTGGCGGGGTCGGGATCGGGTACAGCCAGCACGCCGGACAGGTGATCGTGGCCGACGGTACGCCCGAAGCCGCGGTCCGCCTCGAGCGGGTGCTGACCACGGATCCGGGTATGGGCGTCGTCCGTCACGCCGACGCGGGTTACGACGAGGCCATCGCCGCGGCCAAGCGGCATGGGATCAAGATGCCAATGCTGGGGAAGTAGAGAGAAGAGAGCAGGGATTAGAGAACCGTAAGGGCGGGCCTTGTGTCCGCCCTTTTTGATTCCTTTTTGCGCCTGGTTTGTAATTGTTTATGGGGTTGTAAATAATTTTAATTTAATTATTGACAATTTTTAAATATTATCTATAATGGTTTTATAAACATAAAGAGAGTTTGCGTTTCCGAAATATTCACTGAAAGGACCACCTCGTGGAAACAATCAAAAAAGCTCCCCTGTTGACCAAGACGCTGATCATCCTCCTGTTCAGCATGATCATGGCCAACATCGGCGGGCAAATGTACGGACCGCTGCTGCCCCTCTACGTGCAAGACCTGGGCGCCAATGTGACCCAGATCGGCATCTTCTTCACCGTCTCGATGATCGCCCCGCTCTTCTTCCAGATCATGGGCGGCTGGATCTCGGACTCGATTGGCCGGGTCCAGGCGATGGCGATTGGCAGCCTGTCCGGGCTGGCGGGATACGTCATCTTCACCATCGCGCCCAACTGGGGCTGGCTGCTGCTCGCCATGGTCGGGCTTTCGATGGCAATGTCCTTCGTCGGGCCGAGCTTCAATGCCTTCGTGGCCGAGGAATCGGCGGAAGAATCGCGCGGCAAGGTCTTCGGCATCGTCCAGGGCATCTTCCTGGTGGTCGGCGTGATCGGCGGGCCGCTGGGCGGCTTCCTGGCCGACAATTACGGTTTCCGGCTGATGTTCGGCGTGGGCGCATTCCTGTACGGGATTGCCACCGCCATCCGGGTCGGGATGGCCCGCAGGATCCGTCTCCAGCAGACTACCCCGGTTG
Source organism: Anaerolineales bacterium UBA5796 (assembly GCA_002418215.1). Taxonomy (GTDB): domain Bacteria; phylum Chloroflexota; class Anaerolineae; order Anaerolineales; family Villigracilaceae; genus UBA5796. Next base: position 8,029 of record DIDQ01000139.1, on the reverse strand, counting down.
AGAAGCCGACCTTCGCCGGGCTGAAAGTCAGCCTGAAAGCCATCATCGCCCTGCTGACCGCCGGCGGCGTAGTGACCTGGATCTTCCTGTCCGACGGCGTGGGCGACGTGACCTTCAGCATGGTCGGGAATCTCTTCCCGCTCTACCTGAACAACATCGCCGGGATCAGCATGACCCAACTCGGCACCTTGAGCGCCATCGCTTCGATTGCGACCATGATCTTCATCGCATTGGGCGGCGCGCTCTCGGACAAATACGGCGAACGGGTCGGGATCGTGCTCGGCAACCTGTTGATCGGCGCGGCCATCTTCATCATGCTCAATGCCGTCACCTTCGTGGTCTTCATCGCCGCCTGGGTCCTGCTCGGCATCGGCCAGGCGCTGGTCGGCCCGGCCTACAACTCGCTGATCTCGAAAGCCGTCCCCGAAAAGCTGCGCGGCACGGCCTTCGGCTTCTTCTCCAGCAGCCTGGGATTGATCTCGCTGCCTTCGCCCTACATCGGCACACTTTTATGGGAAACCTTCGGGCCGAAGGTGCCCTTCTATGTGCCGCTGGTGGCGATGATGCTGATGCTGCCGGTCATCTGGGTCAAGTTCCGCCTGCCCAAAGCGGATAAACCCCCCGGGCCCGACGCGCTCGAAGCCGGGACCGTCCCGGCAGCGTCAGATTGAATTGAAAGAGAGCGACCCAACCGGGTCGCTCTCTTTATTGCGCCGTATTGCCTCCGTCCACCAGCAATAGATGGCCCGTCACAAAGGATGACTCGTCCGAGGCGAGGAACAGCACCGCCTGGGCGATCTCTTCGGGACGACCGAACCGTTTCATGGGGATGGTCGAAGCGGACTCCGCCTGGGCCTGCTCCCGCGTCACCGGCTCTGACCCTGCGAAATAGCCTGATTCCAGCCAGCGCTCGACGAACGTATCCCCCGGGCAAACCGCGTTGACCCGGATTCCCTCGTGGGCGTGGTCGAGCGCCATCGAACGGGTCATCTGCGCCACCGCGCCCTTGCTGACCGCGTAAGGCAACGCGTCCCTGGCCCCGACCACAGCCCAATCCGAGGCGTTGTTGACGATGACTCCCTTGCCCTGGGCGCGCATGGCCGGGATGACCAGCCGCGACATACGCCAGACGGCGGTCACGTTGATCGCCAGGGTATTCTGCCAGTCTTCATCCGTTACCGTTTCGGCCGTGCCGCTGGTGACGATGCCGGCATTGTTGAACAGGATGTCCACCCGCCCGAACTCGGCCAGGGTCCGCTCGACGAGGCGGGAACAGGCCGCCGGGTCGGTATGGTCCGTTTGGACGAAGCGGCAGACGCCTCCCAGAGCCTGGATATCGGAGGCAACCTTTTCGCCGCGATCCCGCCTGCGTCCCGTAATGACCACTTTCGCGCCCTCGGCCGCGAACAACCTGGCCGTGGCCTCGCCAATGCCGGAGGTGGCCCCGGTGATGAGGGCGACGCGGTCGTGGAGTCTGTTAGTCATAAGAATCTCCCAACTGACCGTGGACGGAAGACCGGTGACCGTAAAAACACGGTCTGCCGTCTTCGGTCTACGGTCTGATGTCTTTCTTGTAAAACCTGTATCTCTTGTAAATCTGCGCCCCCATGTGATGGGCCAGCGGCCAGGTGTCGGTGTTGTACTCGCCGGTGAGCGAGAGGTCAGCCCAGGTGTAGCCGCGGGCGGCGGCGCGGCGGGCCATCTCGTCGAAGAGCAGGATGGCAACGCCCGTGTCCCAGTATTCGGGCGGGACGACCACGCTCTTGATGGAGAGGCATTTCGGCTGGAGTTTCCGGTAACGCAGGGCGCGGGCGTAATCCCAGGGATGGCGCAGGCCGTTGAGATGGATGACTACTTCGTTGAAGTTGGGCACACCGGGGAAGAACCCGGCCGGTTGGCCGTCCGCTTCGGCGAAAAGGACGAGTTCCATGTCCACCAGCGGGATCAGCGGGCGGATCATGGTCTCGATGTCGTTGCGGGTGTAAGGCACGGCGCCGGGAAAATGCGCCAGGCCGCGGTTCTGCAAATCAACAATGCGGTCTATTTCGTCCTCCATGGCGGCCAGGTCGGCGCCGCGGACGCGGTACTCCGGGTGGCGCTCCCGCACCTGGTCGGCCAGGCGCATCAGGCGCTTGACTTTGGGATTTTCCAGGTCAATTTCGATGGCATAAGCCAGGCCATCTTCGCCGTCTTTCTGGAAGCCGCAGCGTTCGAAGAACTGCTGGTAATACGGCGGGTGATGCCCGCACAGGACGGCCGCCGGGCGGTCACGGCCTTCGATCAGGATGCCGCGGCTGTCCTCCCGGTCGAGGTTGAACGGGCCATAGATGGATTTCATCTCACGCGCCCGCGCCCAATCCTCGGCGAGGTGGAACATGGCCTCGAAGACGGCGTAATCTTCCACACATTCGACGAAACCGAACATGCACTCCTTGAAGCCGTAAGCCCGGGTGCGGTTGAAATCCTCGGCCAGGCAGAACGTCCCGGCGGGATGGCCGTCCTTCCAGGCGATGAAACACTCGGCCATGCCGTCCTTGAAGAAGTTACCGCGCCGCGGGTCAATGGCTTTGGCCCGCTCCGGCAGCAGCGGCGGGACCCAGAGGGGGTCGCCTTTGTAGATGCGCCAGGGAAAGGTGAGGAAGGTGTGTTGGTCGCGGCGGGTGGTGACGGGGCGGATTTGGATCATGGGAAAAGAGAAAAGAGAGCAGGGAGTAGAGAATAGTGAGCGGCGAGTGATTAGAGAGTCAGCAGGACAATCGCCGCCAGTGCCAGGATAATCCCCAGCGCCTGGATGCGGTTGATGCGCTCTTTAAGAAACACCCAGGCCAGCAAAACGGTTGTGCCCGGATACAGCGAACTGAGCACCACGGCCACGTCCAGCCGCCCGGCCTGGCCGGCCAGCACGTAAAAGATGTTGCCGGCCACGTCCATCATCCCGCCCAGGCTGACCAGCGGCCAGAGCGGGCGCGCCGGGAAAACGGGTTGGCGCGTCAACAGGCCGAAGGCGATCATCAGCAGGGCGGCCGTCAGGCGGGCGTTGACCAGGGGCCAGAGGATCGCCTCCCGGCTGGCCTCGTGGATCAGGATGAAGTACAGGCCGAAGAAAAGGCCTGCGGTCAGCGGCAGGCCCAGGTCCCGGAGGTTGACCTGCCAGCGCAGCGACCCGCTCTCCTGCGAGACCAGCCAGATGGCGGCCAGCGCCAGGGCGATCCCGGCATAGGTCCACAGGCCCGGCAGGCCCTCGGTCCAGGCGCTGACCGGGATGGGGATCAACGCGGCCAGCAGGGCCGACACCGGCGCGGCGACGGTCATCCGTCCGCTGGATAGGGCTTTATAGAGCAGCACCAGGCCGATCATCCCGGTCACGCTCGCCGCCCCGCTCCACAGCCAAACGGATAAGGGCGGGATGGTTTCGTCCGAGAACAAGGCGACGAGGCAGATGGGGATGAATCCCGCAATTTCGGCCAGGGCCAACACGCGATACGGGCTGGACCTTTTGCTTGCCAGCCCGCCGATGAAGTCCGCCGCGCCCCAGCCGAGGGCGGCGAAGAAGCCGTAGAAAGTGGATAACAAATGCGATTCCTTATCAGGAGTGCGGGCTTCAGCCCACAAGCTCCCTGTTACAAAAGTTGGCGGACTGAAGTCCGCACTCCATCGTCGTTTAATGTTTCGTCGAAGATGCCTTTTTCCCATCCAGCGTGTAAACGTCGTAACCCGTTGACTGCAAGGTCACGCCGAAGAACCTTCTCAGGTTGCGGTTCGAAATTTCGAGCACCTCGTCGAGTTTCTCGCGGTTTTCCACCTCGCCGCGCATGACCCGCTCCTTGAGTCCGTTATCCCGCTGGACGAAATGCGCCCACTCGATCGCCCCGTCTTTGCGCTGTTTTGCCAGTAATTTATAGATGCCCGTGCCGGGGATGTGCGGCGTGGCCCAGCCGCCGACGATTTCCTCACCATCATCCAGATTCATGACGGCTTGAAGTTTGGGCTTCATATCAATTCATATCCTGTGTAGCCGCACATCCCGACCCGCGGGGAGTTGACCACCGGCAGCAGCATGTCTTCGCCGCAGGAGTGTTTCTTCCCGCACTTTTTGCAGACCCATCCCTCGCCACTAAACATGCAGGAACCGCAGACCAACGTGGCCGGTTTGCCGCACACCTCGCAGGGGATCGGCGGCGGCAAGTTGCGCCCCAACACGCGGATCTCCTTGCTCTGTTCGTACCGCTCGTCCTCCAGGATGACTTTCAGCCGCAAATCGGTTGTTGTGCCGAAATCGTACTCGTGATGGAAATGCAAGCCGGGTTTCAAGACGGAATACAAGCGGGCGCTCATGTTCCTGGTCGGCCGGGATGGGCCGAAAAAATCCTTCCACATCGAGTCCACCATCCCGGTGTCCAGCTCATAGCGGACCTGCCCGATGGTGAAGGCGCTCAAGTGACCGCAGCATTCCAGCCAGGTGTCGCGCAGGAACTGGTCGAGTTCCGCCAGGGTCGCCGCGCCCGGCACTTCGAGATACATCCAATATTCGGGCCGCCAATCGCCGTCCACGCTCAACACGTAAGTTTTCTGTTTCCCGGCAGTTTCCTGTTCCGTTTTGTGTTTTCGCAGGCAGGCTTTGAGATGGTTGGTCATGGCAGCCTTGTTGTACGTCTGCCCGCAAACATTACAGGTTCCCGGATAAGCAGGTTTATCCATCGTTTTCTCCTCTCACGCCTTTCCGCCCGCCCGTGCCCGCGCCAGCACCTTTTCGGCCTGTTTGAGCAGCGGACGGTCAATCATCTTGCCGTCCAACGCATACGCGCCCTTGCCCTCGCGTTGGCTGGCCTCGAACGTCTCGACCACCTGCCGGGCGTGGGCAATCGCCTCGTCCGATGGGGTAAAAGCCTCCTGCACCGGCCCGACCTGCGCCGGGTGGATGACCTGTTTGCCGCTGAACCCCATCGCCGCGCCCTGGGCCGCCTCGACCTTCAGGTTGACCACGTCCTTGAAATCAATCGAAACCATGTCAATCGCCTGCAAGTCGAACGCGGCGCAGGCCGTCACGATGGCGCTGCGGGCGTAAAGCACCTCCCAGCCGTTGCGCGAGCGGACTGCGCCGATGTTGGCGGCATAATCTTCGGCTCCGAAGATGATCCCGTCCAGGCGCGGGTGCGAAGCGATTTCTTTCAGGTTCAGGATGCCCCTGGCCGTCTCGACCCCGATCAGGATGCGGATCGAGTTGACCGGCCAGCCGTTGGACAGTTCCGCCGCCTCGATGATTTCCGCGGCCCATTGGATTTGTTCCAGCGCCTCGACCTTGGGGATGACGATCCCATCTGGACAGGCGGGCAGGGCCGCCGCTATATCGGCCTCCTCCAGCCCCGACCCGACCGCGTTGATCCGCGCCAGCCTTTCGGCCGCGCTGAAGTCCAGTTCTTGCAAGGCTTTGGGGATGTTGATCCGGGCGGCTTCCTTGCGGTTGAGGGCCACACCGTCTTCCATATCGAGGCAAATGCAGTCCACCCCGAAGGTGACGGCTTTTTCGATCTTGTTCCGGTCATCGCCGGGGACGTAGAGCAGGGCGCGTCGTGAGTGCATAATTCTCCAGTATGATATGATATTACCACTTTAACACAATCTTCCCAATTGTTGGTGACGAATGACAGTTGTCTTGCCACCTGCTTTTTGGGATAATATCCCTGTCAAGCAGACTCTATCCATTCACCAAAGGAGAACGACGTTATGAGACCTGTGTATGCCATTTCGGGCGGCGTGTCGAAATTTGCCAAGACGCGGCCCGACAAGACGTTCCAGGCTGTGATCAAGGAGGCGTATGACTACGCCATCAACGATCTCGGCCTGGATTTCGAGACGTTCACCCGTCTCGTGGATGGGTCGGTGGCCTCGTACTTTTCGGACCACTTCGCCCGCCAGCTGATGGCCGGCATCATGGCCCAGGACTACCTCGGCCTGTGCCCCAAGCCCGGCCACCGCGTCGAGGGCGGCGGCGCGACCGGCGGCCTGTGCTTCCAGGAAGCCTGGAAGTCCGTAGCCAGCGGCCACATGGACATCTGCGTCGCTTACGGCTTCGAGACCATGTCCCACGTGGAAACCTGGAAGGGCAACGAGTTCATCGCCCTGGCCTCCGACATTTCGTTCGATTACCCTGTCGGAGGTTTTTATTCGGGTTACTACGCCATGATGGTCACCCGCCACATGAAAGAGTTCGGCACCACCCCCGAACAACTGGCGCATGTCAGCGTGAAGAACCACCTCAACGCCTACTACAACCCCTACTCCCAGAAGCGCAACCGCTACACCATCCAGGACGTGCGCAACGCGCCGATGGTGGCCTGGCCGTTGACCCGCCTCGACATCTGCGTCATGTCCGACGGCGCGGCCGCGACCATCCTGGTCTCTGAAGAGGGCTTGAAGAAGCTGGAAGCCGCCGGGGCGGAGATCGCCCGTCCGCTGGTCAAAGTGACCGGGATCGGGCGCGGCACCGACGCCATGCGTATGGCCGACCGTCCGCATTTCGACTATGACACGTTCATGAGCGATTACGCCACCGAGCAGGAAAAATCCTCCGACGAGACCCGCGCCTACTACAGAAAGCTCTGGGACCACGGCACGCGCTATCCGGGCGTGCATTCGTTCCGGGCCGGGCGCACGGCCGGCAACATGGCCTGGAAACACGCCGGGATCAGCGACCCGCTCAACGAACTGGACTTCGTCGAACTGCACGACGCCTACACCTCGTCCGAGATCCAGACCTACGAGGACCTGGGGCTGTGCCGCTACGGCGAAGGCGGGGAATTTGCCGCTTCGGGCAAGGCGTTCATGCCGGGCATTGACTACGGCCTGGACCTGCCCGAAAAATCCGCCTGCGCTGTCAACCCGTCCGGCGGGCTGATCGCCTGCGGGCATCCCGTCGGCGCGACCGGGCTGATGCAGGCCGTCTTCGCCATCTGGCAGCTGCAGGGGACGGTCAAAAAGCACTTTAACGATGACCGGTTACAGGTCCGGGATGCGAAGCGGGGGGCGATCCACTCCCACGCCGGGACCGGCACTTACGTCAGCGTCTCCGTCATGGAACGTGAAGGTTAGGAGGTCAGCATGTCTAAATTGCCTTCCAAACGCGATGAGACCCTGGGCGGTTACATCGTCCACGGCATCCCCTTCCCGGTGGATACCGACCCCGATTCGCTGGCTTTCCTGAAGAAAATGGCCCCGATCCTGATCGAGCAGGAGTACAAGATCACCTACCTGCACTCCTACGCCCAAGACAGCCCCTGGTTCGCCGGGCTGGCCAACAAACACCTGCTCGCCAGCCAGCGCCCGGACGGCGGCTACACCTACGCCAACCCGCGCGGCCACGATATGTACACCGGCGAGGAAACCCGCTGGATTGACATCACGGATGTCCCCGCCCATGTCCACGCTTTTACCGTGTGCTACTTCGGCTCGGAGGAGTTCCTGCCCGAAACGCCCTTCGTGCTGGCGCTGATCGAGTTCGAGGGTGTCAACACCCTGCTGCTGACCCGGCTGATGGGCGTAGACCCCGCCGCGCCCTCGCTCGACTGGATCGGCATGGAAGTCAGGCCGCAGTTCCTGCGCAACTCGAAGCTCAAGCCGACGGACGTGTATTTCGCTCCCAAGGGGTAGAGATTAGAGAATTAGAGAGAAGTGAAAAGTGGACTCTGCCTTTGGCGGAGTCCACTTTTTTGTTTTAACGCGAATTTTTCTAAAGTTTCACGCAGGCAGTTATTCGGGGAGCAATTTTTCCAGAGCCGCAAGTAATTCCGGCACTCCCTGGGTCGCCGCAATCCAGATACGATTCAACAGTGTTTCCCCATATTCATGCGCAAGGATGTCTTTCAACCGCGGCGCGCAACATCTTGTTCTTTTCGAATTCGTGGAATTTAATGCCGCTCATGAACCCAACGATTTCCTTTGCAGCCTCGCGCATATCCCACAAATAGGACCGAGCCTGGTCATCCTGCGGCATAGATAACCTTTGCCGTCCTAAGAGAGTGTTTTGAAAATG
>DIDQ01000161.1:13140-59007 GCA_002418215.1 Anaerolineales bacterium UBA5796 | reverse complement strand
CGCGACCACCGCCGCCGCCATAACCACCGCGTCCGCCGCCGAAGCCGCCGGGCCGCTCTTCACGCGGACGGGCCGCATTGACTTTAAGCTCCCGCTCGGCAAACTGATAGCCGTTGAACATGCTGATGGCTTTCTGGGCTTCGGCCTGGGTGCTCATTTCGACAAAGGCAAAACCTTTCGACCGACCGCTATCCCGGTCCTTGATCAGGGCGACGGATGAAACCGTCCCGGCCTGGGAAAACAGGGTTCGCAAATCGTCTTCGGTGGTCGAGTAAGACAGGTTGCCAACGTACAACTTCACTTCCATTTTTCAATCTCCTTGTGTAAGCCGTCCTTTACGGCTTGGGTGGCGCAGCCAGCACATTCAGCAGGATTGGCGGCGCAAGACGATTATCCTGTTTCAGGCAAATCGAGTATATCACGCTGCACTAGCTTGTGTTACCCCCAAATCCGGCGACCGACGCCTGATTCCCGCCCCTGACCACTTCCCTTCAACGGTTATAATCACGCCCATGTCCAAGCTGACCAAAAAACCACTGCTCTCGTTCTTTGCCACTCTCGGCGTGATTGCCCTGCTGGCCTTCTTCGGGCCGGAGGAGAAATCGCTCGGCTCCAACGTGCGGATCGTCTACCTGCACGGCGCCTGGGTCATGGCGGCGGAGATCGCCTTCATCGCCGCCGGTTTCGCCGGGCTGGCTGCGCTCGGCATCCGCAAGGCGGTCTACCACCAATGGTCCGCCGCGCTGGGACGCGCCGGGATCGTCTTCTGGCTGACCTACCTGCCGCTGTCACTGTTTGCCATGCAGGCCAACTGGAACGGGCTGTTCCTGGCTGAGCCGCGTTTCCGCCTGGCGCTGACCTTCGCCATCGTCGGCTTGCTGCTCCAGATCGGCCTGTGGCTCATCGCCCGCGACTGGCTGACCTCGCTTGCCAACATTGTCTTCATCGTGGTGTTGCGCTACGTCTTTGCCACCGCGGATTACGTCATGCACCCGCCACCCTCGCCGATCTTTTCGAGCGGATTGTGGAATATCATCATTTTCTTTATCGTGCTCAACCTGCTGGCCTTGACCGCAGCGTTTTTCCTGACGCGCTGGTTTATGAAACTCAAAACCGAATGATTATCTGCTAATCTGGGCGAATTGTCGCTATATTTTCGCGCAGATTAGCGTAAATTCGCGGATACTATGCGCCTGCGCTATCAACTTGTTTTATTCACGACCACCCGCACGGTCATCAACACCCTGCACCGGATGGTCTACCCGTTCCTGGCCGTCTTTGCGCGTGGACTGGGCGTGGACATCCTGGCGATGTCGTTCGCCCTCACCGCCCGCTCGGTGATCGGGACCCTCGGCCCATTCCTGGCTTCGGTGGCGGATTCGCGTGGCCGGAAGTTCGGCATGTTGGCCGGGCTGGCCCTGTTCATCGGCGGGACGCTGCTGGTCGTCTTCTTCCCCACCCTGCCTGCCCTGGCGTTGACCCTGATCCTGACCACCCTGGGCAAATACCTGTTCGACCCGTCCATGCAGGCCTACCTCGGCGACCGGACCTCCTACGAGCAGCGCGGCCTGGTGATCGCCATCACCGAGTTTGGCTGGTCGCTGGCGTTCATCCTCGGCGTCCCCTTGACTGGGTTCCTGATCGCCCGCTCCGGCTGGCTGGCTCCCTTCCCGCTCATCGCCCTGCTGGCCGCCCTGACCTTCGTCTTGCTATTCTTCTCGTTGCCAGGCGACTCGCCGTCTACCGTCCTCGGTCAACCGTCCATTGTCCACCGTCCCCTGTCCAACTTCCGCCTCGTCCTGACTTCCATCCCTGCTCTGGCTGGACTCTCCATTGGATTGTGGGCCAGCACCGCCAACGAGGTGGTCAACCTCATCTTCGGCGTCTGGCTGGAAGATTCGCTCAAGGCCTGGGTCGGCCCGGACGGGTTCAGCGGCGTCCTGGCGTTCTTGAATTTTTTCAAAGGTACCCTCGGCCTGGAGATTGCCCTGCTGATCCTGGCTTCGATGGTCATCGGCCTGTCGGAGTTGAGCGGCGAAAGCGCCGTGGCCCGCTTCTCGGACAGGCTTGGCAAACCCCGCGCTGTCGGTCTGGGATTGACGGCCAACACCCTCGCCGCGCTCCTGCTGCCCTGGCTGGGACAGTCCACTCTCGGCGCGCTGGCAGGGTTGTTCTTCTTTTACATCACCTTCGAGTTCACCATGGTCAGTTGCATCCCGATGATGACCGAAGTCATGCCTCAGGCGCGGGCCACAGTGATGGCCTTCAACGTCGCCGCTCAATCGCTCGGGCGCGCCCTCGGCGCGCCGCTGGCCCCCTTCCTGTACGGGTTCGGTTTCCCGGTCGTGGCCGCCGGGGCGGTGGTCTTCAACGTGTTCGCTTTGCTCGCCCTGCGCCGGATGCAGAAAGGATAATCAATGCCTCGCACTTTGCTTGATGGGTACGCTTCCAGCCGAAAGAAGGCCAATTTAACGGCATCTGGCCCAAAGGTCGGGTGCGAGGCATTCGGGCTTGCTGCGAATGTGCTTTTGCTCGCCGCCCTGGCCTGCCGCCCGGTGCTTACGATTGGCTGGGGGGAGATGTTTTTCATTATTGCGCTGCTGCTCATCGTGATCGGCCCGCCGCTTTACCGCCTGTTCCGCCGCCTTGAAGAATTCCGCCGTCACGAGCGCGAAAATGAGCAAAACCGTCGTGAACGGGATAAATCAAGGTAGTAGTCCAATACGCACAGACCACAGTTTTCTGGCGTCGTTAACTTTTTTTGAAGTGGAGCGATGGGTGAAATGGATCAGACTTGAGCAGATCGAAATTCTTGTCTGCCAACCTGCGCGCTTCTTTGGGTTGTTGATGATAAAGTTGCCAGAAGCGGGGCAGAGCGCGATGATTCGTAACGCGGAATTCATTCCGCAGCCAAAAGGCGATACAAAAGCCTGCCTTGAGCTGGCAGGTTGACGGTTCGTCTTTCGCTCACCGTGTCGAAACTTTGCCGAAGGGTCGCGTTACGAAATTTGCGCGCATAATGCAAATGTTGAGCGGTAATACTGTAAGAAACTCCTGGCTACAAATGGCAGTATAGCATATTCTTTCCTGCCGATTGTTCTTCAAAAAGGGTAGAATGGGGGTGAAAACAAACAGAAAGAAGCCAAAACTTGACCACACCAAACCAAGAAACCACCATCCTTCCCGAAATCACACTGGAACAATTACCCGACTCGCTCCGCCAGGCCGCCGCCCGCGCCGGCTGGGCCAGCCTGATGCCCGTCCAGGCGCGGGTGCTGCCCTACCTGATGGCCGGACGCAACGTCATGGCCCAGGCCCGCACCGGGAGCGGCAAGACCGGCGCGTTCCTGCTGCCCATGCTGATTCGCCTGGACCCGAAACGGAATCAGACCCAGGCCCTGGTCCTCGTCCCAACCCGGGAACTGGCCCGCCAGGTCGTGACCGATGCGGAGACCATTTGCAAAGATACCGGCTTGCGCACCGTCGCTGTTTACGGCGGCGTGGGCTATCGCGACCAGATCAACGCCCTGAAGTCTGGGGCGCAGATCGTGGTCGGCACGCCGGGCCGCGTCCTCGACCACCTGCTCAAGCGCAATTTCAGCCTCGACCACCTGTCCATGCTGATCTTTGACGAAGCCGACCGGATGCTCTCCATGGGCTTCTACCCCGACATGCGCCAGGTCCAGCGTTACCTGCCCAAACGCGAACTGCACACCGCCATGTTTTCGGCCACCTTTCCTTCGGCAGTGATGAGCGTGGCGCGGGCCTTCATCCGCGAGCCGGAGTTCATCAGCCTCAGCAGCGACCACGTCCACGTTACCGAGACCGAACACAGCTTTTACATTGTCCCCGGCATGGACAAGGAGCGCAGCCTGATCCGCATCATCGAGGTCGAAAACCCTGAATCGGCCATTATCTTTTGCAACACCAAGATGCGGGTTCACCTGGTGACGGTCATCTTGCAGCGTTATGGCTACGACGCCGATGAACTGAGCGCCGACCTGTCGCAGGCGGCGCGGGATTACGTGCTCAAGCGCCTGCACGACGGCAAACTGCGCTTCCTGGTCGCCACCGATGTGGCCGCCCGCGGCCTCGACATCCCCGAACTCTCGCACGTCATCCAGTACGAGCCGCCCGAAGACGTGGAGGGCTACATCCACCGCGCCGGGCGCACTGGCCGGGCCGGAGCCAGCGGGACAGCCATGTCGCTGGTCAGTCTGGCCGAGAAACACCTGATAGACCGCATCGCCAAACACTACAAAATCGAAATGGAGCAGCGCGAATTGCCCACCGAAGAAGAAGTGGAAGCCCTGGTCGCCGAACGGTTGACGGCCCTGCTCGAATCCCGGCTGCGCGAGCGGGATAAGCTCCAGACCGAGCGCAGCCGGCGGTTCGCGCCGTTGGCCCGTCACCTGGCGGATAACGAGGACGAACTGCCGGTCATCACCATGCTGCTCGACGACTACTACCAGCAGGCCCTTCACGCCCCCCTCTCGCCCCCGGATGAGAGGCCTGCCCCCGTTTCGCCGGACAAGCCCCGGTCCGGGCGACGCCGCGGGGGCCGTCGTCCGCGGCGGAGATAAGAGTTGCATGAGTCGGTCGTATTTTTGCAAAATCGGCGATTGACCGATTTCAAAGCTATACGTTATAATAGCGTGCCAGTCCGCCCGAACAGGGCCTGCAATTGTGGCTCTCCGGGAATTCGCGAGAAGATTCCCGGATTTTGGGGTGTGGCGTGCATAACAGGCCGCACCCCAAAATCCGAACTTTTCCACAGAAAAGCCCAAGGAATCGCAATTATTCTTTTGTGTGAGGTAATGAATGACAAAGAGAACCTATCAACCCAAGATCCGCCGCCGTGTGCGTGTGCATGGCTTCCGCAAGCGCATGGCCTCGGCTGACGGCCGCAATGTGCTCAAACGCCGCCGTCTGAAAGGCCGCTACAAGCTGACCACCACGGCAAACGAGCACGTCAAGCGGACTCGCTGGTAAACCACCTGCGGCGCGGCCTGGGGAAATCCAAAGCCACGCCTGACAGAACCTTAACTGGATATCGTTTGAGGCGCGGGTGAAGCGTCAGTTCCGGCTGACCAGGTCAACCGAATTCAAGCGGGTGCGGCGAAATGGCAAGTCTTATGCCCACCCGCTTGTTGTGTTGGTTGCCATGCCTGGCGAAAAGGAACGATTGCGCATCGGGGTCACTGCCGGGCGTTCGGTTGGAAAAGCCGTCAGGCGCAACCGGGCCAAACGTCTGTTGCGGGCCGCGATGGCAGCCTTCATCCCCGATCTCCCCCCCGGCTGGGACCTGATCCTGATCGCCCGTCCGTCCATCCTCCAAACGCCTTTCCAGGAAATCCGTCAGGCCATTGCAGAAGTGCTTGGCCGCGCCCGGTTACACTCCCCGCATGGATCGTGAATTTTACCTGCCTAACGATTATTCGAGCGAACCGCGCCTGCGCGATCTGCCGCGCACGCCGCGCTATTGGCCGCGCCTGGTACTGCTGGCGCTCATCCGCCTGTACCAGAAAACCATCTCGCGCGGCCTGCCGGAGGGCACCTGCCGTTTTTACCCGTCTTGTTCCCATTATGGCTATCAGGCCATCTACAAGCACGGTGTTTTGAAAGGCTCTGTCATGGCTGCCTGGAGGGTGTTGCGCTGCAACCCGTTCAACCCCGGCGGGTATGACCCAGTCCCATAGGAGAAAGAACCTGAATGAAGGTTAAACCTGTAGTAATTTTGATCATCATTGCTGCCGGCCTGCTGCTCGGCGGGTGCGCGACCAGCCTGCCCACCAATAGCTGGCCGGGCCTTGCCGCCACCGACACCACAGCCTACCTGGCTTCGGGCCAGTACGTGTATGCCATCAACCTGAACACCCACGCTGAAGTCTGGCGTTTTCCTGCGGAGGCCCAGAACGGCACTCTCTTTTTCAATACCCCGGCGCTTACCGATGACGGCCAACTTATCATCGGCAGCTCCGGTACCAACCACAACCTTTACAGCATAGACGCCGCCACCAAAGCCGAGAATTGGGTCTTTACCGGCGCCTCGAAACCCTGGATGGGACCCGTGCTGGCCACCCCGGAGGCCATCTACGCCCCCAACAGCAACGGGACCCTCTACGCGATCAACCCGGCCACCGGCGCGGAATTCTGGAGCTTCTCGGCTTCAGACGCGCTCTGGGGCCAGCCTGCCACCGACGGCCAACGGGTCTTCATCGGCTCGTTGGACCATTTCATCTATGCCCTGGATGCCCGGACCGGCAGGGAACTCTGGAAGACCGAGTTCGAAGGCGCCATCGCCGGAGGCCCCATTGCCGGGCCGGACGGGCTGGTCTACGTGGTCTCGTTCAGCAATGCCGTCAAGGCCCTGGATGCGGCGACGGGTTCCGTCAGCTGGACTGCCGAAACCGAAGCCTGGGTCTGGACCAGCCCGGTCTTGTATGAAAACGTGCTCTACTTCGGCGACCTGAACGGTTCGCTCTACGCCCTCAGTGCGTCAGACGGCAGCCGGGCCTGGGCGCCGCAGCAGCCCAACGGTCCCGTAGTGGGCCGCCCGCTGGTCACGGATGAAGCGGTCATCTTCGCCGGTGAAGACGGCAAAGTCGTCGCCCTGGATTTCGGCGGGAAATCCCTCTGGCCGAACGAGTTCGACGGTAAAATCTATACCGCGCCGGTCGAGGCCGGGGCCTACATCCTGATCGCTCCCATGAACGCCGAATTTTCCCTGGTCGCCTTGAATTCGAACGGCGCGCAGGAGTGGACTTTTACTCCTGCCAAGTAGGAAACGGACAAAATTATGTGGAATACGATTATCGTTTATCCTTTTACCAACGCCCTGTTGTGGATCTATGACATCATCGGCAACAACTTTGGGCTGGCGATCATCCTGTTTACCATCCTGATCCGCGCCCTCACCTACCCGCTCACTGCCTCCCAGATGAAGCAGACCGCCGCCATGCAGGAGATGCAGAAATCCAAGCAATGGCAGGAGATGCAGAAAAAATACAAAGACGACAAAGAACGCCTGGCCCAGGAACAGATGAAGTTGTACAAGGAACTGGGCGTCAACCCCTTCGGCTCCTGCCTGCCCACCCTCATCCAGTTCCCGATCATCATCGGCCTCTATCGCAGCATCATCATGGCCATGGCCTCCACGCCCCTGCAAATGCTGGATCTGACCCGCGCCATCTACCCCTTCATGAACGTATCCAATATCATCCCGCTCAACAGCAAATTCCTGTGGATGGACCTGGGCGCGCCCGAAAGCCTGACGATCTTTGGGCTGGCCATCCCCTTCCTGGCAATCATCGTAGCCGCCACCACCTGGGTACAGTCCAAGCTGACCATGCCGCCGCCTGCCACCAACAACCCCGGCGACCCCAGCGCCCAGATGGGCCAGTCTATGACCATGATGATGCCCCTGATGCTCGGATATTTCACCTACATCTCCCCGGCCGGGCTGGGCCTCTACTTCCTGGCGGGAAACATCGTCAGCGTTGCTCAATATGCCATGATGGGCAAGGTGGATTGGAAAAACCTGCTGCCCAAACCGGCCGCTCAACCAAAGAAGAAATAACCATTGTAAGGAGGGAGTACCCATGTCTGAAAAAGCAACACTCGAAGTCATTGCGCCCACCGTCGAAGAAGCCCTGGCAAAAGGACTGGCCGAACTGGGATTGCCGGCCGAAGCTGTCAGCATGGAAGTTTTGGATGCGGGCAGCAAGGGATTCCTGGGACTGGGCGGCCGCCAGGTGCGCATCCGCCTGACCGTCAAAGGCCTGGAAGAGGAGCCTGCTCCCGCCAAAATGGAGAAACCGGCCCCCCGTCCGCAGGCCGCCAAACCCCGGCCCAAACCGGAACCCAAACCCGAGCCCCGGGCCGAAACCCAACCCGGCCTCAATGCCGGGTCCCCGGCAGAGCAAGACCCGGCAGCCAAACTGGCCGAAGAGACCCTGGCTCTCCTGCTCGAAAAAATGAAGGTCAGGGCCAGCGTCTCGGCCCAGCGGGACAACTCGGACAGTGACCGGGCAGTCATCCTGGTGGACGTTCGCGGCGACGACCTGGAGGTGCTGATCGGCCGCCGCGCCGAAACCCTCAACGCCCTGCAATACGTCACCTCCCTGATCGTGGGCAAACAACTCGAACAGTGGGTACAGGTCACAGTGGACGTGGAAGGCTACCGCAACCGCCGTGAACGCCAACTGCGCCAGATGGCCCGCCGCATGGCCGAGCAGGCTGTCCGCTCCGGGCGGCAGCAGACCCTCGAACCCATGCCCGCCGCCGAACGGCGCATCATCCACATCGAACTTCGCAACAATCCGCAGGTCGAGACCAGGAGCGTCGGCGAAGAACCCACCCGCAAAGTGACCATCGTTCCAAAACAATAAATTGTCATTGCAAGCCCGATAGGGCATAGCAATCCCATCCATAAAGCGCAAGATGTGAGTATCTTGCGTTTTATGTTTGATCCTTGAGCGTTCAATTTCCCCTCATGAATAAATGATGCCTTTAAAATCACGGCCCTGACTTTTGCAGATCAGGGCCGTGATTTTTTAAAACCAGGGCCGTGATTTCCAAGAATCAGGGTCGTGATTTTTTGACCATCAATGTATCACATTTGGCTTTCAAACGTTGTCCATTGGAACTTTGACAGTATCTAGGGTGCATTTTATTGACATTCATGTAAGTTGGTTAAGTTGGGCTTGTTGGTTGGCCTGTCATGCTGAACGAAGTGAAGCATCTCAGGTCAATTAGCGAGACTCTTCGGTCGCAAAGACCGCTCCCTCAGAGTGACAGGCTTGACTGATTTTTATGAATGTCAATAGTTCTGGGGCAAAGCCACTGAACGCCCTTTCATGGGTGGGCAAAGACCGCTAATAAATGACCAAAGAGCATGCTTGGGCGCTCAAACTATACAGTTCAGGAAAATTCGCCCCCAGACTAAAATACACCCGCAAACGCAGCCTACTTGTCGGTCAATTTCGTTTGATGTATGGTTAACTCGAGTTTAGAGTTCCCGAAGCCTCAGCCACGAATTACGCTAATTCTCGCGAATTACCTGGAAAAATTAGCGAAAACCCGCGAAATTCGCGGCAAAAATCGCAATTTGTAACGAAGGCGGCCTGACCATTTTCGATGTGGAGAGTGTTCTTTTATTATGAAATGCGATATTTGCGGCAAAGACGGAGCCGAAATCCGTTACGTGACGCGCAGTTACGGCAAAGGTGCAAATTTACTGATCATCGAGAATATTCCCGTTGTATCCTGTCCCAATTGCGGGGAGAGTTATCTCACGGCTGAAACCCTGCACGAAATCGAGCGCATCAAATTGCATCGCAAGAACCTGGCAAAACTGCGCAGCGTCGCCGTGGCAGAGTTCGTGGAGGCGTGATCGAAAATTTTCAGTCTCAGGTCACGTTTCCACTGCCGGGACTTCGCTAACGCGACCTGAGACTGTGAGCGGGGGGTGAGTGATGAGTATCGGGTGATACCGGCTCAATGAAACCGCATGTTCTTGAAATGAAGCGGGCGTGAGCAGCGGCGCAGGTCAGGTATAATTTACCCATGCCAGCCATTGTCCCCCTCGAACCCATCGAATACCTGGTCATCGGCCACCTGGCGCACGACATTATCCCCGGCGGATGGCGTCTGGGTGGCACGGCTGCGTACAGCGCGTTGACGGCGCGGGCGCTCGGCTTGCGCGTCGGCGTCCTGACCGCCCACGGCCCGGAGACCACGCTCGAAGCGCTGGACGGTATCCCCGTGGCGACGGCGCCGTCTGCCCAAAGCACCACCTTCGAAAACATCCAGACTCCGGGCGGGCGCAAACAGATTTTGCGCCACACCGCCTCGCCCCTCGATTTCAACCTGATCCCGGAGGCCTGGCGGCGGACTCCCATCCTGCACCTCGGCCCCATCGCCCAGGAAGTTGCAGCCGCGCTCCCGGACGGGATCAAACCCGTCCTGCTCGGCCTGACCCCCCAGGGCTGGCTGCGCCGCTGGGACGCGGCCGGGCACGTCAGCCCGTGCGAGTGGCCGGGGGCTGAAGATGCCGCCCGGCAGGCCGGCGCGGTCGTCATCAGCGTGGAAGACGTTGGGGGAGACGAGGAGCAGGTCGAAGTCCTGGCCCATGCCAGCCGGGTGCTGGCCGTCACCGAGGGCGCGGCCGGCTGCCGTCTCTACTGGAACGGTGACCTGCGCCGCTTCCGCGCCCCTAAAGTCCGGGAGATTGACCCGACCGGTTCGGGAGATATCTTTGCGGCGGCTTTTTTCATCCGCCTGTACACCACCCGCGACCCCTGGGAGGCGGCCCGTTTCGCCAACCGGGTCGCGGCGATTTCTGTCACCCGGCCCGGCCTGGAAGGCATCCCCACGCCCGGGGAAATCCAAGCCAGCCTGGTGGAGGTATTTTAGTTCATGGGACGTGTTTATACCCTCGTCAATCAAAAGGGCGGGGTGGGCAAGACCACCACCGCTATCAACCTGGGGGCCTACCTGGCCCGGTTCGGCCAGCGGGTGTTGATCGTGGATATTGACCCGCAGGCCAACGCCACCTCCTGCCTGGGCGTGGACAAGCACGCCGTCAAGGGCGGGAGTTACGAAGCCCTGCTGGGGTTAAGCCCGGCCTCCGGGAATATCCTGCGCAACCCGCGCCTGAACCTGTCGCTGCTGCCCTCGTCCCCGGCGCTGGCGGGAGCGGAGGTGGAACTGGTGGGCGAAGAGGGACGTGAGATGCGCCTGCGCCGCGCCCTCGAACCGCTGGTGGAGCGTTTCGACTACATCCTGGTGGATTGCCCGCCCTCGCTCGGCCTGCTGACGGTCAACGGGCTGCTGGCGGCGCGGGACGGGGTGATCATCCCCGTCCAATGCGAGTACCTGGCCCTCGAAGGACTCGGCCAACTGACCCAGACCCTGCAACGCGTCCGGGCCGGGCTGTTCCCGGAGATGAAGATCAGCGGCGTGGTTTTGACCATGTTCGACGGCCGCACCAACCTGTCCAACGACGTGATCACCGAGGTCAACCGCCACTTCCCGGAGCAGGTCTTCAAGTCGGTCATCCCGCGCAGCATCCGGCTGGCGGAAGCGCCCTCTTACGGGCTGCCGATCTCGGCCTACGCGCCCTCGTCGAGTGGGGCGCAGGCCTACGAAGCCCTGGCGCGGGAAGTGCTGGCCCGCGACGGTCTGCCCGTCACTGTGCCTGCGCAGGATTGATTTTTATCATTTGTCATTCTTCGCCGCTGACGATCTTTCAGCGGCGAAGAATCTCCCCCTGGTTTTTGGGAGACCCTTCGGTCGTGAAAACCGCTCCCTCAGGGTGACATTGTAAAGAGATTTTTCAGGAGGTATCCATGCCACAAAAAAAAGGACTCGGCCGCGGCCTGGATGCGCTCATCCCAGGCGATTTCCAGCCCGAGGCTCTCGCCGGCAGGGGCGGCGTGAAACAGGTCGGGGTGGGGCAGATCGTCCCCAACCCGCGCCAGCCGCGGGTCGTGTTCGACGCGGCAGAACTGGCTGAACTGGCCGCTTCGATCCGGGAGCACGGCATCCTCCAGCCGTTGATCGTCTCCCCCGCGTCCAACGGCAGGTTCACCCTCATCGCCGGGGAGCGCCGCCTGCAGGCCGCCCGCCAGGCCGGGTTGAAGGAAGTCCCGGTCATCGAGCGCGAGACCTCCGACCTGGAACGGCTGCAACTGGCCCTGATCGAGAATATCCAACGGGCCGACCTGAACCCGCTCGAAGAAGCCGAAGCCTACCGCCAGCTAAACGATGAATTTGGGCTTTCTCACGAGGCGATTGCCGCCCAGGTGGGCAAAAGCCGGGTTGCGGTGACCAACACCCTGCGCCTGCTCAACCTGACCGAAAAAGTCAAACAAGCCTTGATCAAAGGCGGACATCCCAAAGACGAAAGCGCCGACCACGCCTTCCAGTTTTCCGCCGGGCACGCCCGCGCCCTGCTGGGGCTGTCCACCCCGGAGGCCCAGAACGCGGCCCTGGATACCGTCCTGGGGCGGGAGCTTACCGTCCGTGAGACGGAGGAGCTGGTGCGCAAATTCGGCGGCGAAAAGCCGGAGAAACCCGTCAAGGCCGCGCCCGATCCCGGAATCGCCGACCTGGAGGAGCGCCTGCGGGCCAACCTGGGCACCAAGGCCACCCTGCGTCACGGCAGGAAAGGCGGCACCATCACCCTGCATTATTATTCCGACGAGGAGTTGGAAAGTTTGCTGGGAAGATTATTGGATGAGTAGGTCACGCTTTTAGCGTGACAAAGCAATTGTCGGGCTACAAGCCCGACCTACTTTACTGAACCACCATGCTGATCCTCCACAACGCCCGTATCACCACCCTCGACCCCTCCCGGCCTGCCGCCAGCGCCCTGGTCATTGACGGCGGGCGCGTGGTGGCGGCGGGCGGCGACGAACTGCTCGACTCATTCCCCTTTGCCCAAAGGCAGAACATGGGCGGTCGCTTCATCCTGCCCGGATTGACCGACGCCCACATCCATTTGCAGTATTACGCCCTCGGCCTGCAAAAGGTTGACTGCGAGACCGCCACGCTGGATGAATGCCTGCGCCGCGTCGCCGAACGCGCCCGCGCCACCCCGCCCGGCGAGTGGGTCCTCGGCCACGGCTGGAACCAGAACACCTGGCCGGATGCGCCGCAAAACGGCTTCCCCTCCGCCGCCGACCTGGACCGGATCGCCCCGCACAACCCGGTGTATCTCACGGCCAAATCGCTCCACGCCGGGTGGGCCAACCGCGCCGCCCTCGAAGCCGCCGGGATCACCGCCTCCACGCCCGACCCCAAAGACGGGGTGCTCCAGCGTGGCCCGTCTGGCCAGATCACCGGCATCCTGCTCGAAAGCGCCATGAAACTGGTCGGCGAGGCCGTCCCCAAACCCGGCGTGGACGAGATCGCCGGGGCCATTGCCGCCGCCCAGCCCATCCTGTGGCAGATGGGACTCACCGGCGTCCACGATTTTGACGGGCGGGATTGCTTCGCGGCCTTGCAACTCCTCCACAGCCAGGGCGGCTTGAAGCTGCGCGTAACCAAGAGTATCCCACTCGAACTTTTGCCTCACGCCGCGGCCCTCGGTCTGCGCAACGGCTTCGGCGACGACCGGCTGCGGATCGGTTCGGTCAAAGCCTTCATGGACGGCGCGCTTGGCCCGCGCACTGCGGCCATGCTCCAACCTTACGAGCGCGAAGCCGAAAATCGTGGTATTCTAAACATGGATTCTGAAGAACTTTTCGAACATGGCCGTCTGGCCGCCGAATCCGGGCTGGGGATGGCCGTCCACGCCATCGGCGACCGCGCCAACCACGAAGTCCTGGAGGCTTTCGCCCGGCTGCGCCGCTTCGAGCAGGAGCGCGGCCTCCCGGCCCGGCGTCACCGCATCGAGCACGTCCAACTCCTGCATCCCGCCGACGCCCACCGCCTGGCCGAACTGGACGTGATCGCCTCGATGCAGCCGATCCACGCCATCTCCGATATGGAGATGGCCGACCGCTACTGGGGCGGGCGTGCCGCCCTCGCCTATGCCTGGCGGACCCAACTGGATGCGAATGCCCGCCTGGCCTTTGGGTCGGACGCCCCGGTCGAATCGCCGAATCCGTTCCTGGGATTGCGCGCCGCCCTCACCCGCCGCCGCGCCGACGGCGCCCCGGGACCCGAAGGCTGGCGCGGCGAACAGCGCCTTTCCCTGGCTGAGGCGTTATCCGGTTTCACCGCCGGGGCCGCCTACGCCGCCGGGATGGAAGACCGCCTGGGGCAACTGGCTCCGGGCTTTTATGCAGATTTGATCGTGCTCGCAAAAGATTTATTTACCTGTCATCCGGATTCTTTATTAGAGATGCGGCCCGCCGCCGTCATGATTGGCGGTGATTGGGTCTGGCAATCTTGATTGGATGGACACATGGCAACAACGTCCAAGCTTACGCCTGAAATCCTTGTCCCTCGCCTGGGGGAATATCTGGTGCAGGAGGGCAAAATTACCGAACCGGATTTGAAGAAAGCCCTGGCTTACCAGCAAGACAGGCTCGGAGAAGGCACACCCGTGCTGTTGGGCCAGGCGCTGGTGGACCTCGACCTGCTGACCAAAGACGAACTCGACTCTGCTGTCACCGAGCAGATCATCCAATTGCGCTCGGCCTTGCAAGATGCCAACCGGAACCTGGAGCAGCGCGTCCACGAGCGGACGGCTGAACTGCAAAGTGCCCTCCAGCGCCTGTCTGAGCTGAACCAGTTGAAAGCCAATTTTGTGGCTAACATCTCCCACGAATTGCGCACTCCCCTGACCCACATCAAAGGTTATCTCGAATTGCTCGTCACCGATTCGCTCGGCCAGCTTTCGAATGAACAGAAACATGCCTTGAAAGTCAGCCAGAAATCGGCCAGCAAACTGGAACGGTTGATTGACGACCTGATCATGTTCTCGCTGGCCTCCCGCGGCGAACTGTCCATCCAGTTGGCGCCGACCGATGTCACCATCGTCGTGGATAACGTGGTCCGTTCGATGGAAAGCCGGGCAGACGAGAAGGGGGTCAGCCTGCATACCCTGTTTGACGAGAACATCCCCCTCGTCCAGGCGGATGTGCAGAAAATCTCTTGGGTGGTGGCCCACCTTGTGGATAACGGGATCAAATTCACTCCCCAGGGTGGACGGGTGGGGATCAATGTCCGTTTCGAGGATAAGCGCCTGATCAACCTGACGGTCGCCGATACCGGGATCGGCATCCCCCAGGAACGCCTGCCCGAAATCTTCGAGCCTTTCCACCAGTTGGACAGTTCGACCACGCGGCGATACGGCGGGACCGGCCTGGGCTTATCCCTGGTGCAGCAGATCATAGAAGCGCACGGTTCGCAGATCACGGTTCGGTCCACATTGGGAAAAGGCGCCGTGTTCCAGTTTTCGCTGCCGGTTTCGTCCTCACCGGCCAGCCTGGATGTGCAAGGCAAGCGCAGGTAGACGTGGACGAGCAAACGATTGACTGTTTGATAGAATTCAACCAGGTTATGTCGCAGCCGGGGGATTGGAAGCAGGCGCTTAACGACGCCATCATCATCCTGCGGAAAACCCTGATTTTCGATAACATCGCCATATATCGCCAGGACGAGAGCGGAGCAACTGAAGTGATCTACGCCCGGGCTGTCGGGCGCGGCCTTGCCGCCGAAGCGGACGCCGCCTGGGGCGAGGAGGTCGCCAACCAGGTCTTGTCTTCGATGGAAATGGTCTTGAAAGAACCCAAAGACAGAACCAGCACAGATGACCGCCTGGTTAATGCTCACTTGCTGGGATTGCCGCTTGTGATCGAAAGCGACCTTTATGGGGCGTTGGTCTTCATCCGCTTCGGCGGGCCGGTTTTTACGCATAAGCAAAGCGCCATCGCCCGGCTGGCCGGCCAGCAATTTGGCCAACTGATCTATCGCACCATCATCCTGGATAAAATGGAGCACCTCAAAGGCCTCGATCAACAGATGCGCCTGCAGGAAGATTTCGTTGCCACCGTTTCGCACGATCTACGCACCCCGCTCGGTTTCATTAAAGGCTACACCACCACCTTGTTGCGCTCCGATACCGATTGGGACGCGGCCACCCAGAAGGAATTCCTGACCATCATTGACGAGGAAACCGACCGCCTGGCCGAATTGATCGAAAACGTGCTCGAATCGGCCCGCCTGCAAAGCCAAACTCTGCGGATGGATTTCCACCCGGTCCGCCTGGACGCGTTGATCCGGGAGGTCGCCGTCCGCGCCCAGACCCATTACCGGTCGCTGCGGGTCAAACTGGACCTGGAAGATGGTCCCGCGGTCGAGGCCGATAACGTGCGGTTGGCCCAGATCTTCGAGAACCTGTTCAGCAACACGATCAAGTATGCCCCGGGCGCGCCGATCATGATCGCGCTTAATTACAACGAAAACAGCGTCCGTATTTCTTTCAGCGATAACGGCCCCGGCATAGATAAAAATTACCTCCCATTCATCTTCGAGCGGTTCTACCGGGTTCCGGGGCAGGCCAGCGGGACCGGGACCGGCCTGGGGTTGTTCATTTGCAGGCAAATCGTTCAGGCCCATCATGGTAAGATTTGGGCAGAATCAGAGCCTGGCGAAGGGACCCGCTTCCTCATAGAAATCCCGGTCATCCAGCGGTGACCGCCCTTTTGTTCGACGGACCTTGAGAGGAGATAAAATGCCCACACAAGTTCTTGTTGTAGATGACGAACCTCGTTACCAAAGATTATTGGAAGCCAACCTGCGCACTGAAAACTACGATGTCTTGACCGCCGGCGACGGGCTGCTGGCCCTGGATGTCTTCTCGGCCAACCCCATAGACCTGGTCCTGCTGGACGTGATGATGCCCAAACTGGACGGTTTTGCGACTTTACAGCGCATCCGCGAGTTTTCGAATGTGCCGGTCATCATCTTGACGGCCAAAGGCGAGGAACAGGACCGGGTGCGAGGTCTTGACCTGGGCGCGGATGACTACCTGGTCAAACCTTTCTCGGCCACCGAATTGCTGGCCCGCGTCCGGGCGGTGCTGCGCCGATCGCAGGTTGCCCAGGAGACGACTTCGGTGCGCTTCTTTACGCATGGCAACCTGAAGATAGATTTCGCCCGTGCCGAAGTCTGGCGCAGCGGACAATCCGTATCCCTCTCGGCCACGGAATACCGGCTGTTGCTCCAGTTTGCCCATAATATCGGCAAAGTTCAAACTTCTGAAGAATTGTTGAGCAGCGTCTGGGGGCTGGAGTATCGCAATGACAAGGAAATCCTGTGGGTCAGTATTGCCCGCCTGCGGCAGAAACTCGAAGATGATCCCCACATCCCCCGGCACATCATCACCAAATCCGGCCTGGGCTACATGATGCCGCCCCTTGAGGACGACTGATCCAGGTTAGCCAGGTGACATCAAGAGAGACTGATTATGAGTATCGAATTCGATCCAAAAGGTAAGTTTTTTACCGATATTATTACCAAGGAAGCTGTCAGCGCCCTGGTGCAGACCACGACCCACCTGCTGCGCGGCTACATCCACGTCCGCCACGAGGCGCGGCTGAAAGACGAACTCGACCTGGACGAACCGTTCCTGGCGATCACCGATGCCAAAATATTATCAGCCGATGGGCAAACGGTCCTTTACCAGACCAACTTCGTCGCCGTCCAGCGCAGGCGGATTGTCTGGGTGATCGCCGAGAACGACCTGGTCCGGCAAAGCGAAACAAAATGACCCAGACGCCTCCCCAAAACCTTTCCAGCCTTTCCGGGGCGGATATCATCAAACTCAAAAGTTACCTGACCGGCCTGCTCTCGCGTGAACTGGATGCCGAGGCAGTTCCCCTCGAAAAGCAGCGGGAATTTGTATCCAAAAAACTCGCCGAAACCTACGAACGTGCCCGCCTGCAATTGCCGAATTCGATCAGGGCGCAGATCTTCAAGGATGTGATCAACGACGTCGTCGGCTATGGCCCGATCCAGCCCCTGCTGGATGACCCGGACGTCAGCGAAGTGATGGTCAACGGCCCGAAGAGGGTTTACGTCGAGAAGAAAGGCCAGCTGACGAAAACGGCAGTCACCTTCGATGACAACGCCCACGTAGTTCGGATCATCGAACGTATCATCCTGCCCCTGGGCCGCCGCGTCGACGCCGACAGCCCTACTGTGGATGCCCGCCTGCCGGACGGTTCACGCGTCAACGCGGTAGTGCCGCCGGTGGCGATTGACGGCGCCTCGATCACGATCCGCAAATTCAGCAAGGACAAACTCAAGGTGCATGACCTGGTTAATTTCGGGTCATTGACCGATAACATGGCCGAGTTCCTGCGCGCCTGCGTGATCGGCCGCCTGAACATCGTCATTTCAGGCGGCACCGGCTCCGGCAAGACCACCCTGCTCAACGTGCTTTCCGGGTTCATCCCCGAAGACGAGCGGATCGTGACCATCGAAGACGCGGCCGAACTTCAACTCCAGCAGGACCACATCGTCCGCCTGGAGACCAAACCGCGTAGCCTGGACGGCGCTGGCGAAGTGACTGTCCGTGACCTGGTGAAGAACTCTCTGCGGATGCGCCCCGACCGGATCGTAGTGGGGGAGTGCCGCGGCGGTGAGGCCCTCGACATGCTCCAGGCCATGAACACCGGCCACGACGGTTCCCTCACCACCGTCCACGCCAACTCGCCCCGCGATGCCCTGTCCCGGCTTGAGACCCTGGTGCTGATGGCCGGTATGGAAATGCCCATCAAGGTGATCCGCCAGCAGGTGGCCTCGGCTGTGGATTTGATCGTCCAGCAGACCCGCCTGCGGGATGGGGCGCGTAAAGTTACGGCCATCACCGAAGTAGCCGGTATGGAGGGCGAGACCATCGTGTTGACCGACATCTTCCGCTTCGAGCAAACCGGGGTCGGGGAGGGCGGCAAAGTAGTGGGTGAGTTGAAACCCACCGGCATCCGTCCGCTGTTTGGCCCGCAGTTGGAAGCCGCCGGGTTCAAATTGGGACCGGAACTCTTCGGCGCTTCGGTTTCTGAAATTTTGCAGCGCGGCCGGCGGTAGGGAAACAATCCCAGGCGCGGGCGGCGACAGGCTAAATCTGCTATATAATACCCACGGTTGAAAACGGCGCATTCCTTTTCGAAAAAAAGCGCAATTTTCAACCGACCTGGGTATAATTTGCTCCACCTGCAATTGCCGGGTCAACTTTGCCGAAGAAAAGGACAGGCCATGAGTATCCAGTCACAGATTGTCCTGCGAACGAAAAAATTGGGAGTGCTCCTGCGGGACGCGCGCCTCGCGGCCCGCAAAAGCCTGGACGAATGCGCCAGCGCGGTTGGCGTGACCCGGGGCGTGTTCGGCTCCTATGAACAGGGACGCAAATCCCCTTCATTGCCAGAAATCGAAGTCCTGACCTTTTTCCTGGGCCTGCCGATCAACCACTTCTGGGGCCGCGACGCCATCTCGGACGATGCCCCGCCGACCGATCCGCTCAACCTGCCGGCCCTGATGGGCGTGCGCCAGCGCATGATCGGGGCCTTGCTGCGCCGCCAGCGGATGGAAGCCAGCATCTCGGTCAAAGCCCTGTCTGAGCAGACGGGAATCCCCCAGAGCCGGATCAAAGCCTACGAACTGGGAGAACGGCCCATCCCCGTCCCCGAACTGGAGGGGCTGCTGGCGGTCCTGGACGGGCGGGTCGAATCCTTCTTCGACCAGAGCGGTCCCATCGGTCAATGGATGAACCAGCAAAAGGCAGTGGACCTGTTCCTGAAACTCCCCACCGACCTGCAGGATTTCGTCTGCCAGCCGGTCAACCTGCCTTACCTCGAACTGGCCCGCAAGTTGAGCGCCCTTTCGGCCACGAAACTGCGCTCGGTGGCCGAAGATTTGCTCGATATTACTTTCTAAGTGAATTAATGGACTCTCAATCCCTCGAACAACTGGCCGAAGCGGCCAAAGGCGTTTTCCAGAAGGGGAATTTTGCCCAGGCTGCCGGGGAATTCGACCGTCTTGCCCGGCTTTATGCGGACCAGGGCGATACCCTGATGGCTGCCGAGATGCGCAACAACCAGAGCGTGTCCCTGCTCCAGGACGGGCAGGCCGAAGCTGCCCTGGACGCCGTGCTGGATACCGATAAAGTGTTCGCCCAGGCCGGGGACCTGCGCCGCCAGGGACTGGCTCTCGGCAACCGGGCCGCTGCCCTCGAAGCCCTCGGACGGGCAGACGAAGCCGGCCAGGACTACGACCAGGCCGCCGACCTGCTCGACCGGGCCGGTGAAGGCGACCTGCGGGCCATGGTGCTCAAATCCCGCGCCGCCCTCGACCTGAAACGCGGCAAAGTGACCGACTCAGCGGTCAACATGATGGGGCATCTGGCTTCGCTCGAAAAACCTACCCTGTTCCAACGATTCTTGAAATTCTTGTTGCGATTCCGTTTATGGTAACTGTAGATTTACTGGTCCGCCCCGCCTTGCCTAAAGACCAGAAGCAAATAGCCAACCTGCTGTATTTCGAAGCGCATGTCCACCGCCACCTCGATTGGCGTGCTCCGCTGGATTGGCTGGGTGCGCCTTTTTATTGGGTCGCCGAAAGCGCCGGGCGCGTGCTGGCTGCCCTGGCCTGCCCCAAAGACCCGCCCCAGGTGGCCTGGCTGCGGCTCTTCACCCACGCTGGCAGCGTCCCGCTCGAAGAAGCCTGGGATGTGCTCTGGCAGACCGCCCGCGCCGAACTGGAACAACACGGCCCGGCGACCGTGGCAGCCATCGTCCTGCACGATTGGATGCAGGGCGTCCTGCTCGACAGCGGTTTCCGAGACGGAGCCGGCATCACCATGCTCGAATGGCGAGCCGGCACCCTGCCGCACCGCAAGGCCCACTACCCGGTCAATATCCGCCCGATCCGCCGCGAAGACCTGCCCGCTATCGCCCGGCTGGACGAGACCTCCTTCGAGCCGGTCTGGCAGAACTCGCTCCAGGCGCTCGAACGAGCCTTCGCCCAGGCCTCCCTGGCGACCCTGGCCGAGGATGGGCGCGGGCTGCTCGGCTACCAGATCAGCACCCAGAACCCGTTCGGGGCGCACCTCGCCCGGCTTGCCGTCCAGCCGGATATGCAGCGCGAAGGCGTGGGGAGCGCCCTGCTCAATGACCTGTTGACCCAGATCACGCGGCGCGGCCTCGTCCGTCTCACGGTCAACACCCAGAGCCAGAACCTGGCTTCCCTGGCGTTGTACGAAAAGATGGGCTTCCGCCCGACCGGCGAAAATTACCCGGTTTACCAATACCCGATTGGCTGATCGTATCTTCCCAAATGAATTGGGGCGTGGGATGTTGTGGACAGGCGCGGCCCGTCTGCAACACCCCACCTTCCCCTTCTTTTGAAAAATTGGATGACCCCTGAAAGGAGCGCAGATGGCCCAACGTGACGACGCTGTAATTGTCAATGCCCTGGTGCGGCAGGCGCTGGTCTCTGCCGAAGAAGTGATGGGCGAGAACGGCCTCCACGCCGTGCTGCGGACCAGCAGCCTGGAGCGGTTCATCAACAACCTGCCCCCCAACGACCTCAACCCCGGCATCCAGGCCGTGGAGTACGCCCGCCTCAACGAGGCCATCGAAGCCTTCTATGGGCGCGGCGGGCGCGGCATGTTGCGCCGCATCGGCAAGGCCTCCTTCCAATACGGGGTGCGCGAACAGGCTGCCCTGCTGGGCGTGGCCGGGGCTGCCCTCAAACTGCTGCCCGAAAAGCAGCGCATCAAATTCATCCTCAACGCCCTGGTCGGCGCGCTCAAGAAATCCAACCCGCAGGTCGAAGCCTGGGTGGACGAAAGCGGCGACCGGCTGGCTTACGTGGACGCCACCTGCGCCATCTGTCACGGGCGCAAAAGCGAAACCCCCATCTGCCACCTCTACATCGGCTCGGTCGGCGAAGCTGTCCAATGGGCGGCTGGCCGCGAATACGACATCATCGAGACCCATTGTTTTGCGCGCGGCGACGAATTCTGCCGCTTCGAAGTCGGCGAGCCGCGCCCATGAGCCAGGCCAGCTTCCCTCCCACCCTCTTAAGGGGATTTATCGAAACAGCCCGCGAAGTGGCCGAACCCGACGCCCTCGCGGCCCTGTTCAAGCAGCACAGCCTCCCCGAAGCGTGGCTGGACCCGGGGGCTGCCGGCCGTTTGGACGCCGCCTCGGCGGCTGGAGCCTACGTCGAAATCCAGCGGGCTTTGCGCGTCTACTTTGGGCGAGGGGCACGCGGCACCCTGCTGCGTATCGGGCGCATCCTGTGGGCCAAAGCTCTCGATACCGCCCCGGTGGGCATCAAAGCCCAATCCCGGATCGTGCGCGGCCTGCCCGCCAACCTGCGCCCCAAAGCCGCCCTCGAACTGCTGGCCAAACTGCTCGGAGGCCGAGGCCGGGTCAACGTCCACACCCTCGACCTGGACCTGGTTCTGGTGGACCGCGCCAGCCCCCTGGCCGCCGGCCCTCACGGAGACGACTCTGCCTGTTACGTCACCCTCGGCCTGATCCAGGGCGCGCTATCCTGGGCTGCGGGTCACGAAATGGATGTCGAAGAGACCTCCTGCCGCGCGGCGGGAGCCGTCACCTGCGAATTTCGTATCAAAACCGGAGGTTGAAATGCAATCGTTCGAATATGCCTGGCAGAGCCGGGATGGGATTTCGTTCTACGGCCAGGGTTGGGCGCCCGAAGCCCCCAAAGCCGTGATCTGTCTTGTCCACGGCCTGGGCGAGCATTGCGGGCGCTACGCCCACATGGGCAAGGCCTACGCCGCGGCCGGGTATGCCCTGCTCGGCTTCGACCTGCGCGGCCACGGGAAGTCCGGCGGCCCGCGTGGGCATACGCCGTCTTTCGAAGCCTTCATGCAAGACATTGACCGCCTGCTCGAAGAAGCCAGGATCCGCTACCCGGAACTGCCGCGCTTCATCTACGGCCACAGCCTGGGCGGCATCCTGACCCTGAACTATGCCCTGCGCCGCAAACCGGACGTGAACGGGGTGGTCACCTCTGCCGCAGGCCTGCGCACCGCCCTCGAACAACAAAAAGGGAAGGTGTTCCTGGCCAGGGTGCTCGGCTCGATCTTGCCTGCCGGAGCCATCGCCAGCGGCCTCGACCCCAACACCATCTCGCGCACTCCCGAGGTCGTCCAGCGCTACGTCAGCGACCCGCTGGTGCATGACAAACTTTCCTTTGGGATGGGCAAGTCGGTGATGGGGGCCATCCCCTGGGCTTTCGAGCACGCCGCGGAGTTCCCGGCTCCGCTCCTGGTCATGCACGGGACAGCCGACCAGTTGGGATTCGCCTCCGGCAGCCAGGAGTTCGCCTCCAAATTCAAGGGCGATTGCACCTTCAAAGCCTGGGAGGGGCTGTCGCACGAGCTTCACAATGAGCCTGAACAGGAGGATGTCTTCAAGTACGTCATTGCCTGGATGGACGCGCATTTGTAACGTGTCGAAGAAATCGCAGGGTTCTTACAGAACGATCAATTCCAAATTCAGTAAATCACGATTTTTGTCCAGGAGTGCGGACGCCTGTGCTGAGTTTACCGAAGCACCTGTGCTGAGTTTATCGAAGCACCTGTGCTGAGTTTATCGAAGCATTAGCCCGCTTTGGCCGGTAGAGTTGCAGACTATTGTTGCAGACTGAAGTCTGCACTCCGGGTAATCTGTGGTTTACTCAAATTACAGAGTCGAGGAAATAAACCATGAGCAAGAGCAAACGCCAGGAAATACGCGCCAGACGCAGCCGTCAGAAACGCAGCCAGCAGATCACACTGATCGCCGTGGTCACAGTCGGGGTGCTGCTGATCGCTTTCGCCGTGATCAGCAGCCAGCGGCAATCCATCGAAGATATCGTCCAGATCACCCCGGTCCCCCGCCCAATGGTAAACGGACTCGCTTTGGGCGATCCCAACGCGCCGGTGACGATTGACGTGTTCGAGGATTTCCAGTGCCCGGCCTGCGCGGGTTATTCGCAGCAGGTGGAGCCTTTGATCATCTCGACTTACGTCGAGACCGGGCAGGTCTATTACGTTTTCCACAATTTCCCGTTCATTGACGACGGATCTGTGTCCAAAGAATCCGACCAGGCAGCCAGCGCGGCCATGTGCGCCGACGAACAGGACCGCTTCTGGGATTACCACGACATGCTGTTCGCCAACTGGAACGGGGAAAACGCCGGGGCCTTCTCGGACGCGCGGCTTGAAGCCTACGCCGATTCCCTGGGCCTGGATATGCAGGCCTTCCGCGATTGCTTCGATTCCGGCCGCTACATGGACCAGGTCAACGCCGATTACCAGCTCGGCTCGCAGATGGGGGTCCAGGGCACGCCCAGCGTCTTCGTCAACGGGGTGTTGCTCTCGCCCGGTTACGTCCCCTCGATCCAGGACGTGCAGCAGGCAGTCGAGGCTGCCCTGTCGGGGCAGTGAGACCACTGCAAAAAGGTATTCAAACACGAAGGACACGAAGGTAAAAGATGAAGCGGTTTTCCTTCGTGTCCCTTTGTGTCCTTCGTGTTTATTGGTTTTGCAGTAGAGTCACCGGTAAAAGATCGGGTTTCCGAATATCCCTCATCACCTTAATCGCGGATTAGCGTTTCCAACCTTTGCTGGACAAAACCTGATGAACATGGCAAAATTCGACATTCTTAAATCGTCAGGAGAAAGAAGTCATGAATAAAAGTAAGCGTCAGGAAATGCGCGAAAAACGGATGCGCCAGCAGCGCGCCCAGCGCATGGGAGTGATTGGGCTTGTGAGCCTCGGCGTTTTACTCCTTGCCGCGGCGGTCATCTATCCCCAGGTCAAACCGATCGGCGAAATTGCGACCCCCGCAGCGGTCAGCCGCCCCAATCCGCAGGGGAACGGCATCGGCGACCCGAACGCGCCGATCCTGATCGAGGAGTTTTCCGATTTCCAGTGCCCGTACTGCGCCCGTTTTAGCGACGAGACGGAAGGACAACTGATCGCTGCCTACGTCGAAACCGGGAAGGTCTATTTCCGTTACCGCTCGATGGGCAATTTCTTGAGCGACAACATCGCCCGCGCCGGCGGCCCTCCGGGGACCGAATCGGAAGATGCCGCCGAAGCCGCTTACTGCGCCGGCGACCAGAACAAATTCTGGGAATATCACGATACCCTGTTCGCCAACCAGACCGGCGAAGGTGTGGGTGATTTTGCCCCGCGCAAACTGACGGCTTACGCCGAAGCCCTCGGCCTGGACATGCAGGCTTTCCAGTCCTGCATTGACAGCGGCAAGTACCGCGACCAGGTGGCCCAGGACGGGGTTGACGGCGCGGCCGCCGGCGTGACCGGTACGCCCTCCTTCCTGCTAACCTACACCGTCAACGGCGAGGTGCGCACCAAGCTGATCGTCGGCGCCCAGCAGATCGGCGCTTTCCAGGCCGAGATCGAGGCTGCCCTGGCCGAGATGGGACAGTAATCCGTATTGCGTGTTGCGTATTGCGTAAAAAGGACATGGCTCGCAAAAAGCCATGTCCTTTTTCTATTGGGTGTGTTTCATTTCAGTTGAAACCGTCCCGAAGGGTTGTCGTAAAAGCGGCAAAC
Organism: Anaerolineales bacterium UBA5796; assembly: GCA_002418215.1. GTDB lineage: Bacteria > Chloroflexota > Anaerolineae > Anaerolineales > Villigracilaceae > UBA5796. The sequence goes on along the minus strand of DIDQ01000161.1, from coordinate 33,952 downwards.
TCAGGGCAGGCTCCTTCGGGACGTTCATCTTCATGGCTTCATGGCTCGCAAAGGTCGCGGCAGCCCGTGGTTTTGGGCCTGCCGCGAGCTCCGTCGAAGGACAGTTCCGGGCTGTCGGAGACTAAATCCCCAGCCTCGCCAGCGTCCAGACGATCAACGGGGCGATGAACAGGGCGGGCAGGGTATTGCCGACCCGGATCTTTTTGATCTCCAGCAGGCTGCTGAGCGCCAGCCCCAGCAGGATCACCCCGCCGACGGCGGTCATTTCGGTGATCATCGGCTCGGTCAGGACCGCGTCCAGCAGCCCGGCGGTCAGGCTGATCCCGCCCTGGAAGACGAAAACGACCAGCGACGAGAACAGCACCCCGATCCCCAGGGTGGAGGCAAAGGCCAGCGAAGCGAACCCGTCCAGCACCGATTTGACGGCCAGCAGTTCGTAGTCCCCGGTCAAGCCGTCCTGGATCGAGCCGAGGATGGTCATCGGCCCGATGCAGTAGAGCAGCGAAGCGGTCAGGAAGCCGCGCACGAAGCGGCTGGACGAGTCGCCCCCGCCCCGGTTGAAACGCTTTTCCAGCCAGGCCCCCAATTTTTCCAGCCCTTCCTCGATCCCCCACCACTCGCCGAGCAGCGCGCCGATGAGCAGGCTGCCCAGCACGATCAGCGCCTCGCCCGTGCCCAGGAACATTTTGATCCCGATCGAAGCGGTGAACAGCCCCAGCCCGGCGGTGATGGTCTGTTTCAGGCGGTCGGGCAGGCGCGCCCCGAAGAGCAGGCCTAGCGCCCCGCCGGCGAGCACGGCGATCACGTTGATGATGGTTCCGGTCATTTCTTGCTCCTTGTCTTTGCATACACCGTCCCGAAGGTTTGTTTCGAGTGATCCAGGAGCTTAACGGCAACCTTCGGGGCGTTCTTCCGAACAGACTCGAAAGTCTCCAGACTTTCGGATCAACAACAGGATGTGTTGGAGTCCATCGCCCATTTCCAGGTTGCAAAGTTTGGTTTCCAACTTGGAAAGTTTAATCTCCAAGTTGGAAAGTTTAATCTCCAAGTTGGAAAATTTAATCTCCAAGTTGCAAACTACAATCTCCAACTTGGAAAATTCAATCCCCAACTTGCAAAACAAATTTTCCAGCCTGGAAACTGCTGTTACGCCCCGTCACAAAGGACCAGGCGGCAGAAGAAATGGAAAACCAGACAGGTTTTCCCAAAATCATTACCGCGAAGGGTTCACCTTCGCGGTCTTCGTGTCTTCGCGGTTCGAGAAAAACTTACGGCTTCGCCAGCGAGGTATCCCGCCCCTCAGACTGGTTCTCGTACAACTCCAGCGCAAAGCACAGCGACGACAGCCGGTTGAGGTAGCGCAGCAACTCCGAATTGATCACGTCTTTCTCGGCCAGCAGTTCGGCCACCCGCCGTTCCGCCCGCCGGACGACCGTCCGGGCCAGGGAGAGGGCCGCGCCGCCGGGGGTGTCGCCCGGCAGGATGAACTCCTTGGGCACCTGCACCCGGGCGCTGATGGCGTCCGTCAGGGTTTCGAGCCAGCTCACCTTGTCGTCCGTGATGGTGTGGAAATGCTCCGCGTTCTGGACGGTGGAGGCCACTTCGGCCATCAGCCCGTACAGGTCGCGCTGCACCTGGACGATCAGGGAGGCGGTGCCTTCGGCGCGGCAGGCAGACCGCGCCATACCCAGGGCGGCGGTCGCCTCGTCAATTGCGCCGAGGGCCTCCATCCGCCGGTGGTATTTGGGGACGCGGCCCTCGCCGAGCAGCCCGGTCGTCCCGTCGTCGCCTTTGCGGGTGTAAAATGATGACATGCAACAATTATACCCAGGTCGGTCGAAAATTGCGCTGTTTTAGACGTAAGAAGGCGCAATTTTCGACCGTGGGTATCATATAATTTGATTTGGACAATTATGCTCACCATTTATCACCGCCAGATCACCGAAACTGCCCTGAAAGACCGCTTCAGCCCTCGCGCCATGGAAACCATCATCGCCGGGAATTTGGGATTGGACAACTTGCGCGGCCAGATCGGGCATGACGAGTACCACTTCGACAACAACGCCTTCGCGGCCTCGACGGCTTTCATCGAGGCCCAGCGCGCCCTCGTCCCCGCGGCGATCGGGACCGGGGACCTGACCGCGGCCTGGACGGCTTTCGGGCGTCTGACGCATACCGCGCAGGACCTCTACGCCCACAGCAATTACGTCTCCCTGTGGCGGGCGGCCCATCCGAGAGCGGCCCCGGGCGAGATAGACCCGCTAAACGGGAGCCTGCTCAACGGTCCCGGGCTGCGCTCGGGGCGGTTGTACTATCCGCTTGAGGTGCTGTCCTTCGTCCCCGGGATCAAAAAGCTGGTCATCCCCCTGCTCCCCGATGATTCCCACGCCCGCATGAACCTGGATTCGCCCGAGCGCGGCGAAGCCTTCGCCTACGCCTTCGCCGCCGCCCTCAAGCGGACGCTGCACGAGTACGAGCGGACGTTATCCGGGCTGGGGGAGGCCGAAAGGTCGGCTTTCCATGACAAACCCTGAAATGACCGCCGGAGACGTGGCCGGGTTCGTCCGGCTGCTCGACGAGCACGGCATCCCGGTCTGCATTGACGGCGGCTGGGGCGTGGACGCCCTGCTGGGCGGACAGACCCGCCCCCACTCGGACCTGGACATCGCCGTCGAGCACAAGGACGTGCCGCGCCTCCGTGCCCTGCTCGAAGCCGGGGGCTACACCGACGTGCCCCGCGACGACACCCGCGATTGTAACTTTGTCCTGGGCGACGCCGGCGGGCATCAGATAGACATCCATTCGTACACGTTCGACGCGGAGGGGAAGGTCGTGTTCGGGGTCGAATACCCGTTCGAGTCGCTGCAAGGCACGGGCCGGATCAACGGCCTCCCGGTGCGGTGCATCACGCCGGAGTGGATGGTGAAGTTCCACACCGGCTACCCGCTCGACGAGGGCGATTACCACGACGTCAGATTGCTCTGTGAGCGCTTCGGGATCGAAATGCCCCCGGAGTATGCGGCCTTCGAGACGACGGACCAGGCCCCGGCTGAGGGACCGCCCATCCCCCAGCTCGGCGAGAAACTCGACGGCATCCATTACATCAACCGCCCCGGGGTTTATGCGCTGATCCGGGATGATGAGGCCCGGCTTGCGGTCGTCCGGGTCAATGACGGCTATTTCCTGCCGGGCGGGGGGATAGACCCCGGCGAAACTTACGCCGAGGCCCTGGCGCGTGAAGTCCTCGAAGAGACCGGCTGCCGGGTGTCTTTATGGGAAAAGGCGGGCGAGGCGGTCGAGTACATCCAATCCTTTGATGGCAGGAAGCATTTCCACGTCCATGCGACTTTCGTCTGGGCGCAGATCGAAGGAAAGGTGGCCGAGAAAGTGGAAGACGATCACGAACTGCTCTGGCTGTCGCCCGCTGAAGCCCTCGAACGCCTGGAGCGTCCGAGCCACATCTGGGCTGTCCAAACGTTGAGGGGAGTTTAGCCCAAATGGATGCCCCTCTTTTCTTCAAGGGCCTGCTGATCGGCTTTTCGATTGCCGCCCCGGTCGGGCCGATTGGCGTGCTCTGCATCCGCCGCACGCTGGCCGAGGGGTACGCCTCGGGCCTCGTCTCCGGCCTGGGCGCGGCCAGCGCCGACGCCTTCTACGGCTCCGTGGCGGGTTTCGGCCTGGTCTTCGTCTCGGATTTCCTGGTCAGCCAGCAGGCCTGGTTGCGGCTCGTCGGCGGGATTTTCCTGCTCTACCTGGGGATGCGGACCCTGCTCTCGAAACCGTCTGAGCGGGCTGCCCAATCTCGCGGGACGGGGCTGCCGGGCGCGTACGCCTCGACGTTTTTCCTGACCCTGACGAATCCCATCACGATCCTCTCGTTTGCGGCCATCTTTGCCGGGCTGGGTCTGGCCGACGCGGGCGGGGACTATCTCTCGGCGGGAATCCTGGTCCTGGGTGTGTTCCTCGGCTCGGGGCTGTGGTGGCTGCTCTTGAGCGGTGGCGTGAGCCTGTTCCGGGACAGGTTCGGCAGCCGGGGGCTGCTGTGGGTCAACCGGCTGTCGGGGGCGGTGATTACCGGGTTTGGGGTGGTGGTATTGTTTGGCTTACTTTTTGTAGGTGACTGAAACCGCCGCCAGGTCTTCCACCGCCTGCTCGACGAGTTCATCGTCGAACTCCACCAGCGGCGGGCGGACGGGCCAGCGCGGGAACCCGTGCAGGCGGGCGGCCAGGGCCTTGAGCATGGGCGGGAAGGGCATGTACTTTTCGAGGGTTTCGCGGGCCTGGGTGACGCGGGCCTGGGCTTCAGCCGGGTCTGTGCCGTTCTGGTAGGCATCCCAGACGGCGCGCAGGTCGGGGGAGATGAGATTGGCCGGGGCAGTGATGGCCCCTCCGGCGTGAGCGTCCATCCCTAGCGAGAGATACGAATCGGTGCCGTTGAGCACCAGCAGGTCCGGGCCGAAGCGCTGGCCGAGGGCGCGCAGGAAATCCTTGTCGTGGGAGGAATCCTTGATCCCGGCGAACTTGTGCGGGTGGGCGTCTTTCAACTTGGCGAGCAGGTCGAGCGAGAAGCCGATCCCGGCCACACCGGGGATGTGGTAGCCGAGCAGGTATTTGCCTTCGGGCACCGAGCGGCGGATGACCGCGTCGAACCAGGCGAACAGGCCGTCTTCCTTCGCGTTGCGGATGTAGAACGGCGGGAGCGTGACCACCGCCTCGAAACCGGACTCGAAGGCGGCTTTGTTCAGGTCAATCGTCTCGCCCAGGCTGGGCGTCCCGGTCCCGGCCAGCAGGCGGAACCCCGGGCGCTGCTGGCGGACTTCGGCCGCGGCCCGGAAGATGGTCCCGCGCTCGGCGGGCGAGAAGGACGGGCCTTCGCCGGTGGTGCCGAGCATCAGCGCGCCGTGGTTGCCCCGGGCGGCGAGGAAGTCGAGGTAACGCGGCACAGGCTCAGGGTCCGGGGAGAGATCGGGTTTGAGCGGGGTGAGGGAGGCCGTGTAGATCCCGGCCAGGGGATGGATGTCAGGCATTCAGTCAACTCCTTCGATGAATTCCCGCGCCGCTTCGTCGGGCGGGGCGAGGGTCTTGCGTTCGGCAGCCAGGTAGTGTTGGTGGTCGAGCACCCACAGGTACAGGTCGGCTTCGGTTTTTCCGGGAAATTCCTTGAGGATCTCGCTTTCGCGGACGACCTTGACAATGGGCAGGTAGACGTTGTCGAACCAGTGGGCCACGGCTTCTTCGTCGTTGATGTCGCGCTTCTGGTCGAGGCCCATGAAGTAACGGTGGACGGCGATGTGTTCCAACATGCGGTCGAAACCGCCGGGGATGGTCAGGCGGACCCTGGATTCGGGGCGCAGGCGGTCGAGGGCGGTGCGCTCGAGGAAATCCACTTTTTCGCCCAGGATTTCGAGGTCTTCGGGCTTGAGATCGGGAGTGATGTTGACTTTGGTGGCGCACTCGCGTACTTCGGCGTCAATGAACTCCTGGCCCTGGTCACGCGCCACCGAGACGCGGTGGTGGCCGTCCACCACGAAATAGACCTCGCCAACTTTGTAGAGCACCACCGGCGGCAGGCTGACTTCCTCGTAGAAGGCGCGGCTGATCCGCTGCCAGCGGATGGCCGTGTCGGATTGCTTGGGCAGGAAAACGCGGTCGAATTGGTGGTAGCGGTTGAGGCTGCCGGCGATCTGGTCGAGGCGAACGGTTTGCATGCCGCGATAGATCGGGCCGCCCACGTGCAGTTTTTCGCGGACGTCCTCGTAAGAGAGCAGTTCATTCGGCTCACCGGAGAGGGCGGTAAAAATGCCGCGCCAGAAGGCGCGCAGGCGCGCCCGGTTGAAATCGTATTGGGCGCGGGAGGCGGGGTCGTCAGGCATGCTCGATCTCTATCCGGCGGAACGGGTAAACGTTGATGATCCGTGTGCCGCCATAATCGGTTTCAGGTGAAACCAGGTTTTGTTTGTAGAACAGGGTGTGCCCATGCAGCAAGTAGCGCGGCCGGAAGATCTTGACCAGGGCGCGCAGGGATTTGAATCCGGTATGGGCCGGATCGTCGTCGTCGTGGATGCCGAAGGGCGGCGAATGCGTCACCAGGACATCCACCGGCTCCCGTTTGATCAGCCGATGCCAGGCCAGACGCGGCGCCAGGCGGGTGAGCCGCAAGAACATTTCGAACTGCGAATACTGGTTCACCCCCTCCGGCTGGTAACGGATGCTGCCACCCGCGCCGGCCAGGGTCAGGCCCCGCGCCCGGACCAGTTTCAGGTCAATGTTCGTGCAGCCTTCGGCGATCGAGGCGGAGTTGTCCGGGTTGTATTGGGGGTCGTGGTTGCCGGGGACGTAAATAACGGGCGCGCTCAAAATCGAAACGATGAACTCCAGGTAGGTATAGGGCAAGTCGCCGCAGCCGATGACAAGGTCAACGTCACGAAAATTGTGCTGGATTGCCGGGTTGTAGAGTGAGTCGATAACCTGGTCGCTTACGGCGAGGATTTTCATAGCCCCGGTATTGTGCCGTAAAACGGGTTTGCGTGCAAGGGGGAGAGTCCAAAATCGGGAGATTTTGGACTCCGCTCCAAAAGTTCAATCCCTCTGGACGATGCCTTTCTGCCAGGCGTAGACGGCGGCCTGGGTGCGGTCCATCAGGTGCAGTTTGCTCAAGATGTTGCTGACATGCCCCTTGACGGTATTCTCGCTGATGGTCAGGCTTTCGGCGATCTGGTTGTTGGTCAGGCCGTTGGCGATCAGCTTGAGCACGTCCAGTTCGCGCTCGGTCAGCTCGGTGAAAAGCTGGGGTTCGTCGGCATATTCGCCGCGGATGTTCTGGAGCACGCGGGAGGCTACGCGGGGGTGGAGGGTCACTTCGCCCTGCACGGCCCGGTTGAGGGCTTCCACCAGTTTCTCCATTTTCATGTCTTTGAGGATGTACGAGGTCGCCCCGGCTTTCAAAGCCGGGAAAATATGGATGTCTTCGTGGTACGAGGTCAGCACCACCACCTGGGTGCGCGGGCTGATCTTCTTGATCCGCCGGGTGGTCTCGATCCCGTCCATGCCGGGCATGATCAGGTCCATCAACACCACGTCCGGGATGAGTTCGGAGACCAGGTCTATGGCCTCCTTGCCGGAGGCCGCCTCCCCGACCACACTGAAGAACGGCTGGGTCTCCAAGTAAGCCCGAATGCCGTTGCGGACAACTTCATGGTCGTCAACGATGATGATCGAGATTGGATTGTCCATGCTTCATTCGCTCCTGTCAATCGGGACCTGGATGCTGAGTTCCGTACCCCGGCCGGGTTCACTGGCGATGACGAACGCCCCGCCCACACTTTCGACGCGTTCACGGATCGAACGCAGTCCCATCCCGTTTGGTTTTTTTTGCATATCGAACCCGCAGCCGTTATCTGAAATTTCCAAATCTACCGTGTCCTGATTATACGCCAGCCTGATGGAAACTGCGGAAGCCCGGCTGTGGCGGGCAACATTTGCCAGCCCCTCCTGGACGACGCGGTAAAGGGTTTGTTCGGTCGCCAGCAGGATGGGGCCTTCATTGGTGATGGCCAGTTCGATGCTGGCGTTATTGCGGTTTTCCCATTCGAAGGCATATTCGCGCAGCATGGTCGCCAGCCCCTTTTCCTTGAGGGCCACCGGGTGGATCTCCTGGATAAGGAAGGTCATCTCCTGGATCACCTCGTAGACCAGGTTCTCGGATTCGTCCAGGTGGAATTTGGCGGCTTCGATATCCCGCCTGATCAGGCCGTTGGCAGCGGCGAGTTGGGCCAGGGCGGCGAAGGCTTTCTGTTTGGCGCTGTCGTGCAGTTCACGCGCCAGGCGGTTGCGCTCTTCCAGGACAGCCAGTTCCTTGGTCTGCTCGAACAGGGCCGCGATCTCGCGCGTCCGCTCGGTGACCTGGCGCTCCAGTTCACGGGTGTTGGCTTCGATGCGTTTGACCCGGTAACGGTATCCGCTGACGACGACCAGGATGGCGAGAAGCCCCATCCCGGCCCGGAAGACCCACATCTCCCAGAAGGGCGGGATGACGTGGATGGGGATGGCGACCCCGATCTCGTTCCAGACACCGTCGCTATTGGAGGCCTTCAGGCGCAAAACGTAGTCGCCGCCGGGCAGGCTCGGGTAGCGCCCGATTCGGCTGCCGGCAGCGTAGTACCACTCCGAATCCACGCCTTCGAGGGTGAAAGCGAACTGGTTCAACTCCGGTTTGGAGTAGCTCAATGCGGCAAACTCGAATTCAAAACTGTTATTCGGCCAACTGAGGGTAATGCCTTGCAGGGATTCCAGGCTCCCGTCGGTAATGTAGGGTTGCCCGTTCACGGTCAGAGAGGTCAAGACAACCGGCGGGATGTAGAGATTTCCCACGACATTGACCGGATCGAAGACGGTCAGCCCGTTGACCCCGCCGAAGTACAGCCTTCCATGGGCATCCTGGGCATAGGCATTCTGGTTGAACTGATTGCTTTGCAGCCCGTCATCAACGGTGAAATTCTTGAAGGTTTCGGTAAACGGGTTGAAGCGGGAGATTCCGAAGTTGGTGCTGAGCCAGAGCAGCCCGGAATCGTCTTCGAGGATGCCGTAAACTACATTGTTGGCCAGGCCGTCTTCTTTCCGGTAAACCTTGAACGAATCGGTCTCAGGGTCGTAACGGTTCAGGCCGCCCCCGGCAGTGCCGATCCACAGGAAGCCGTTTTCGTCCTGGTGGAGACTGAGCACGGAGTTGTGGCTCAAGCTGTTGGCGTCGAACGGATTGCTGACGTAGCGCACGATTTTGCCGGTCTGGGGGTCGAGGGAGTCGAATCCGCCGTTAAACGTGCCCAGCCAGAGTGTCCCGTTTGGGCCGGGGGCGATGGTGAGGATTTTGTTGTCGCTCAAGCTGTTGGAGTTGAAATTATCGCGGCGGTAGACGACGAATTTCTCAGTGGCCGGGTCGAAGCGCCCGAGGCCGTTTTCGGTGGCAACCCAGAGGGTTTGGTTTTCATCCTCGTACAGGTCGTAAACGGTCGAGCCGGGCAGGGACCCATCGTCCCCCGGCTTATGGGTGTAATGGATGAAATTGTTGGTTTCGCGGCTGAGCTGGTCCAGCCCGGATTCGACGCCGACCCAGAGGGTCCCGCTGGAATCCACCAGTACCGACCAAACTCTGTTGTTCTGCAGGCTGCCAAAGTCCCGCGCGCTGCGCCGGATGTGGGTAAAGGTTTTTGTGTCCGGGTCGAAGCGGTCCAGTCCGTTCCCATAAGTGCCGATCCAGACGATTCCGTGGTCGTCTATATAAATTGGGAGGATGAAGTTGGAGCCGAGGCCGTTGGGTTTATCGGGGTCGTAATAATAATGGGTAAACTTGTTCCGGTATGGGTCGTACAGGCTTAGCCCGCCGGTAAACGTGCCGATCCACACGATCCCGCTCTGGTCTTCATATAATTTCAGGATGGTATCGCTGCTCAAGGAGGTGGGGATATTGGGGTTGTGGCGGTAATGGATGAACCCGTCCCGCTCCTTGTCGTAGCGGTCGAGACCGTCGTGAGTGCCCACCCAGAAAACGCCGATCCGGTCAATCAGCAGGGTGTGGATGTTGTTGTGGGCCAGGCTGTTGGGGTTGTTGATGGTGTGCCGGTAGATTTTAAATTGGCGACTGGCAGGGGAATAGTGGTTGAGGCCGTTGGCGGTGGCAATCCAGATGGAATCGTTGGCTTCGACGATAATATCCTGGATGTTGTTATTGCTCAGGCTGTTGGGGTCGCCGGTGATATGCTGGAACTGGCTGGCTTCCTTCCGGTCGGGGTCGAGCAGCCACAGGCCGTTGCTGCCGGTGCCGATCCAAAGCTGTCCCTGGCTGTTCTCGGCGATAGCCTGGATCGTATCCCGGACGGGGATCGGGCTGCCGCTCGACTGGCCGGAGTAATACGAGAAAGTGTTGGTGCGGGGATTGAACAGGTTCAGGCCGTTTTCGGTGCCCACCCACAAACGCCCGCGGCTGTCTTCGAAAATGGCCTGGACCCGGTTCCCCGACAGGCTGCCGGGGATTTCGGAATCGAAGGTGAACTGGGTGAAGGTCCCGGTCAGCGGGTCGAAGCGATTTAGCCCGCCCTGGCGCGTCCCAACCCAGATGATGCCGTCATGATCCTCGTGCAGGGTGTTGATCCATAGATCGCCCAGGCTTTGCGGGTCTTCAGGGTCTGGCCGGTAGACTTTGATTTCATAGCCATCGTAACGGTTGAGTCCGTCTTCGGTGCCGAACCACATGAAGCCTCTGGAATCTTGCAGGATGCTCAAGACATCGCTCTGTGACAGGCCGTCGGCTGTGCCCAGGCGCGAGAAATGGAGTTGTTCGCCGGGGGGCGGATTAGCGACGGTTTCAGAGGGGGGGATGCTCCCTGGAGGACTGGCCGGGATGGCTGTTTCGGGCAGGACTAACGGCGAACAGGCGCTGACCAGGCTGAGGGCCAGCGCGAGCAGGAGCAGCAGGGAGAGGGGCGAACGAAGAGTCAACATGAGGATGGGTCAATTATAGCCGCTGGGCGGCCCGGGAACTGCATCCCGTCCCTGGCGGAAGCGTTTTGGGTGTGGTTCGAATGAAGTAAAGGAAGGGACGCCCTGAAGTCTTTGGGAGAACAGGCCCGTTTCGTAAACCGTGTAGAGCGATTTTTATACCGCCTTTTGGCTGCGGAACGAACTTCGCATTATGGAATAGCGCAGTAATTCCATGTCGAAGTAGGCGGCGCGGCGGGTATATGTCAGCCCCGATTTTTCCAGCACGCGCTGTGAGGCAAGGTTGTCGGGATGGACCAGGCCGACGATTTCGTCCAATTCCAGGGTGAAGAAACCGAATTCCAGGGTGGCGAGGGTCCCTTCGGTTGCATATCCCCGGCCCCAAAACGGTTTACTGAGCAGGTAGCCTACTTCGATTTCGCCGGTCTCGGGCAGGTATTGCAGGCCGTTCCATCCGGCCAGGTCAACCTGTCCATGCGGGATGACGGCCCACCATCCGTAGTGATGCGCCTGCCAGTGATCAATTTGCCGCTGGACCAGCCGTTCGACGCGGTCCAGGGTGGGTTGTCCGGGATTGGGAAAATATTGCAGGATGTTTTCCTGGCACAAAATACGGTAAAGCGGCCGAGCGTCTTCTGGGACGAATGGCCGCAGTCGCAAACGGGGCGTGATCAGTTCAGGTATCGGGCTGCTGGGTTTTGTCATCTTCAGGTTTCGCAAAATTTGGCGGTTTTACGATACCGAAGAATATACCAAAACTATACAGGGCGCACAATAGCAGGAACAGTTTGCCCGCGTCTCCCAGCCAGGTGGATGTGACGCCGCTGGCGATACCGGTGAAAAACAGACAGACGAAACCGAAAACAAGATAGCGCTTATAGTCCTGGCTTTGGATATCAGGGGTGTTCATGCCTCGCCTCCTGAGGGTAATGGAATGGCTGCCAAGTTAAAAATATACACATTTCGCCGCGGGTTGCATCCACCTGTGGGATGAGTTTGCGACCCCTCGGGGGAGGGGGTGACCACCACCGGAAGTCTGATCTGCCTTACCCTCGAATCGGGGGGCGGGACCCGTCTGGAATTCGTTTTCCCCTTCCCTCGAATTGATTAGGAGAAACAGGTTTTTAGTCTCGTGTCTTTGGGAGCGGGTCGTCCTATTATGAAGATGACAAATGAGAAATCGAACCGCATCAAACGGGTGTCTTGGATGGACTTTCCTATACCTCCTCCGGGAAAGATCGGGACAACGTCGGCGCAGGCGTATGGGGATTCGCCTGAAGCTTCGGGGTTTAACCGCGGCAGCGAGGCGTTGCGGACCTGGCTGCTACAGTCTCCGAAGCGGAAACCGGCTATTCATCCAAGATTGCCGTTTGGTGCGGTTTTAGGAAAGGAGGTGTAGCCAGAAAAATCCGCATGTTCGATTCCCGTAACCCAATTTGCTAAAAATCAATACTCAAAGAGGAGTCTGAGAATGAAACGCAATCTGTATGCTTTGCTCGGCCTTTTTGTGGTTGCCAGCATTATCCTGGCGGCCTGCGGACCGAGCGCCACTGCAACCCCTGAAAGCCCGAGCGCCCAGCCGCCCGCGGCCGTCACCGAAGAACCGACCCAGCCGGGTGAGTCTGCAACTCCCACCGAGGAACCTGCGCCTGCCACCACTCGCCGGGGCGGCTGGCTGGATGAGGTGGCTATGTCCGTTGTAGACAGCGGCTCGGCTGTGACGCAGATCACTGCCGGCGCAATTGACATCTACGGCGGCAACCTGTCCACTCCGCAAGACTTGCAGGCCATTCGGGATGCCGGTCTCGAGAACTCCGAGCAGTTCGGCCTGTTCTACGAGTTGACCTTCAACCCGGTCGGCCCGGAATTCCCGGCCACCGGCAAGTTGAATCCCTTCTCGTCGGCCAAAGTCCGGGAGGCTATGAACTGGCTGGTTGACCGCAACTACATCAACCAGGAAGTCTATGGCGGCGCAGGCGTACCGAAGTTCCTGCCGATCACCGCCGGTTTCCCTGATTACGCCCGCTATGTTGACCTGGCCCGCGCCATCGAAGCCAAGTATGCCTACAACTTCGACCAGGCTAATGAGGTCATCTCGGCTGAGATGGAAGCCATGGGCGCGGCCAAGAATGCCGACGGCAAGTGGACCTATAAAGAAGAGCCTGTTACCCTGATCTTCCTGATCCGCAATGACTCGGACGGCACCCGCGTGCCGATCGGCGATTACGTCTCCAACCAGCTCGAAGCCATCGGCTTCACGGTGGACCGCCAGTACAAGACTTCGTCCGAGTCCTCGCCGCTGTGGGTGCTCGGAGACCCGGCAGACGGCCTGTGGCATCTCTATACCGGCGCCTGGAGCGTGAGCACCATCGTCCGCGACCAGGGCAGCAACTTCCAGTTCTACTACACCCCGCAGAGCGCCTACGCCTTCTCGCCCCTGTGGCAGGCTTATGATGTGCCTGAAAGTTTCACCCAGGTTTCCGAGGCCCTGGCCCTCAACACCTTCACCAGCGTCGAGGAACGCCGTGACCTGTTCGCCCAGGCGATCAACCAGGTTAACGAGCTGGCCTTCCGCATCTGGCTGATTGACGGCAAGGGCTTCAGCCCCTGGAAACCCGAACTTTCGGTCTCTTACGACCTGGCGGCAGGCGTGGACGTCAACCAGTTGTGGCCGTTCACCCTGCGCTTCAAGGACCAGGAAGGCGGGCTGGTCAAATGGGGTAACGCCGACCTGTTCGTGGATCCCCCGAACCCGATTGCCGGTTCCAACTGGACCTTCGACAGCCAGTGGCAGAACGCCACCGCCGATTACCCGACTCTCAACAACCCGTTCACCGGCGTGCCGCTGCCCCAGCGCATTGACCACGCCGATGTGACCGTGCAGGAGGGTTTGCCGGTAACCGCCAACTCGGATTGGGCCAACCTCGATTTCGCGCCCCAGATTGACGTCCCGGCCGACGCCTGGATTGACTGGGACCCCGCCGCCCAGGTCTTCAAGACCGTCGGCGAGGCCAATCCCGAGGGCCTGACCGCCAAGGTCAAGGTCGTGGTCTACTACCCCGACAACCTGTACGACATCAAGTGGCATGACGGCAGCAACATGAGCGCGGCCGACTTCATCATGCCGCTCATCATGGCCTTCGAACCCGGGACCGAGGGCAGCGCCATCTTCGACGAGTCCCAGGTGGCCGTGCTCGATTCGTTCAAGAGTTCCTTCAGGGGCATCAAGGTCCTGTCCACCGACCCGCTGACGGTCGAGTTCTACAGCGATACCTGGTACATGGACGCCGAGTATAACGTCTTCGCCAACCCGCTTTCGACCCTGTGGCCTGCCTACGGTTATGGCGACGCCTCGTGGGCGATGATCGCCGTTTCCAACCTGGCCGAAGCCAACGGCGAACTGGCCTACTCGGCAAACAAGTCCGATGCCCAGGATGTCGAGTGGACGAGCTACATCGGCGGCCCAAGCCTCGAAATCCTGTCCAAGTACCTCGACCAGGCCGCAGCCGAGGCCTACATCCCCTACGCCCCGACCCTCGGCCAGTACCTCACTGCCGACGAAGCGGCCAGCCGCTACGCCAACTTGCAGCAGTGGTACGCCGACCACGGTCATTTCTGGGTGGGCGTTGGCCCGTACTACCTGGACCAGGTCTTCCTCGTCGAGAAGAACCTGACCCTCAAGCACAACGACGACTACATTGACCTGGCCGACAAATGGGCGCGCTTCAGCACCCCCAAGTTGGCCGAAGCCGAGATTGACGGCGCCGGCCGCGTGACCATCGGCGCCGAAGCCACCTTCGACGTTTTCGTCAGCTTCCAGGGCGATCCGTACCCCGCCGATGAAATCTCCGAGGTCAAGTACCTGCTCTTCGGAACCGACGGTTCGCTGGTCGAGACCGGCCAGGCCGAACTGGTCGCCGACGGCCAGTACATGGTGACCCTGAGCGCTGATTCCACCTCCAAGCTCGCCGCCGGAGCGGCCAGGCTGGAAGTGGCGGTGGTCTCCACCGTCGTCAGTGTGCCGTCCTTCGCTTCCTTCGAGTTCGTCGCCGAATAGCTCGCTCTCCCACTTTTACCGTTACCCTTCAGGATGGGGGCGGGGCCAGTCCTCGCCCCCACCATTTCTATAATTTCCCCGACAGGAGACCGTCATGGCCGAACAAGCCCAATCCATCAGCGCGGCCGGGTTCGAGCAGAAGAAGACCGCCAGCACCCTCAACCGGATTATCCGCTTCAGCCTGGTGCGCGCCTTCATGCTCTTCCTGGCTGTCATCATCAGCGTTTTCCTGACCATTATGATCGCCAACATGGGCGGCTTTGTAGACAACATCATGCGCGGCGAGATCCGTGAGAATCTCGCACTTCAACTGCTCTCCGACCAGAATTATCAGAAACTGCCGCCCGCCGCGCGCCAGGAATTCCTCGCCAGGGAGGTTGCCCAGGAGGAAGAGCGGATGGGTCTGAACAAACCCTTCGCCGTGCGCAGCGTGACCTTCCTGCGGAACGCCCTGACCCTCAACCTGGGACGGGCCATCAACATGACCAGCGACCGCGGCTCGAAACTGGTCAGCGAAATCATCCTGGACCGGCTGCCGCCCACCCTGTTACTGATGGGGACCTCCAACCTGATCCTGTTCTTCGCGGCCATCGCCGTCGCCCTGATGCTCTCGCGCCGCTACGGCACCCTGGTGGATAAAGCGGTGGTCGCCTTATCGCCCACCTCGTCCGCGCCGCCCTGGTTCTACGGCATCTTCATGATCGTCCTCTTTGCCGCATTCCTCAAGTGGCTGCCCTTCGGCGGGATGATCAGTTCCCCGCCGCCCGAAACCCCGCTGGCCTACATGCTCGACGTGCTCAAGCACATGACCTTGCCGGTGTTGTCTCTCATCCTCAGCGCCATCTTCATCAGCATATACAACTGGCGCACCTTCTTCCTGATCTACTCCAGTGAAGATTACGTGGAAATGGCCCGCGCCAAAGGCCTGACGGACCGGGCCATTGAAAGGAAATATATCCTGCGCCCAACCCTGCCCGCCATTGTGACCAATTTCAGCCTGCTCCTGATCACCATCTGGACCGGGGCGATCATCACCGAAACCGTCTTCCAGTGGCCGGGGATCGGGCGCACCACCTTCCAGGCGATCGGCCTGTTCGACACCCCGGTCATCGTGGGGATCACCATCATCAGCGCCTATTTATTGGCGATCACCGTTTATTTGCTCGAATTTGTATACGCCGTTGTAGATCCACGGGTCAAAATTGGTTGATACATCGTTGACCCGTTCCTAAAGCCGAGCGAATGGTTGCCGGGAAATAGTTCGCCCGGCCTCAACTTGCCAGGTGGTGACGGGCTGCTTACAGCCCTGTTTCTGTGGGTATTGTTTTCTGTAAATATAGGTTATCATACCTGGGACAAGCTCAAAAGTTTTCGGGAGGATTTATGGCCGAAGCAGGTCAACCTAGCCTGTTACAGTCTCGCCAGCGCGGTGTCTTGTGGCGTATGGTCCGTTATTTTGCAGGTAAGGCGCTTTCGCTGTTCATCGTCTGCGTCTTGAGTGTTTTCCTCATCATTATCATCGCCAATTATGGGGGCTACATTGACCAGATGGTCAAAGGCGAAATAGACCAGGCCGTGGGGCTGGCGTTCCGCTACCAACTGAATGATCTGCCGTTAGAGCAGCGCAATGAGATCATCGAACAGACCCGCCAGCAGATGTACGAAGCCGCCGGGGTCAACGAACCCTTCCTCAACCGCACGGCGCGCTGGCTGTGGCGCGGCCTGACCCTCGACTTCGGCCTGCCGCTGGGCGGGTCTTCGTTCCTGCCCACACCGCAGGCGCAAGGCGGGTCCATCAGGGACATCCTGCTCGACCGCCTGCCCGCCACCCTGGAGCTTTTCGGCTCGGCCAACCTGCTCATCTTCGTTACCAGCATATCCGCCGGCATGTTCCTCAGCCGCCGTTACGATAGCTGGCTGGATAAACTGGTCAAGGCGCTCTCGCCCCTGTCGGCCATCCCGGCCTGGTTCTATGGCGTGCTGATGGGGATGCTCCTGGTAGCCCTGGGCAAACGCGTCCCAATCCTGGTGATGCTCTTTACGGCGATCTTCCTGGCCGGGTTTTTCCAGACCGCTTACGTCTGGCGCTCGTTCTTCCTGCTCTATGCCGAAGAAGACTACGTGGAAATGGCGAAGGCCAAGGGACTTTCCGAACGCATCGTCCGGCGGGATTACCTGATGCGCCCGGCCCTGCCCACCCTGCTGACCTACTTTGCGCTTATGCTCATCGGCCTGTGGATGGGTTCGATCGTGCTCGAAACCGTCTTCGGCTGGGAGGGCATCGGCAAATTGTTTTTGATGGGTATCACCTTCAATGACACGCCGCTGATCGTCAGCATTGTGGTCGTCTACGCCTACATGCTGGCCGTCACCATCTTTTTGCTGGATGTGAGCTACGCCCTGGTGGACCCCCGGGTGCGGATCGGGAACGGCAGCCAATCGGATGCGGCGGCCAACAAGCGGGGCGGGACCGGGAACCTGTTCCGGCGTGGACGGCGCTTCTCGCCCCCGGAGCAGGCCGCCGGGTCCGGTTTGAGCCTGGGGGAATCGGCCAGGGATTTTTTCTCGCTCTGGGGAAATCGCCTGGGCGATTCCATCCGCAGCCTGTGGCGCACCCTCCGGGAGATCAACCGGATTCCCCCGGCGCGGCGCAGCCTGCTCTTCATCCTCTTCCTGTTCGGGCTGGCGGTCTATACCGTGGTGAGCATCCCCTATGACCTGGCGATCTCGCTCTGGCGCGGCGACGGGCAGATTTTCGTCTACTACCCGCGTGAGGCCAGCCCCGAATGGGTCAACCTGTTCCGGGAGGACAAACTGCCGCCCAACCTCATCCTGGATTCGGCCGAGGGCGGCGGCCAAAAGGTGGAGGAGATCATCTCGGATACGACCAAAATCACCACCATCACTTACCCGATCCCGTTCCCTTACGCCCACCCGCCGCAAGACCTGGCGCTTTACATCAAGGCGGATTACGCCGAAAAGCAGCCGTTGGTGTTCCTGTACTGGGATACCCCGGACGGGCGGCGGATCAAGCTGGCCGATACGACCCTCAAGCGGGTGGACGTTTTCAATATCTCGCAGTCGCCGGAGGTGCAGAAGCGGCTCAAAACCCTGAAACCTGAGCAGGCGCTGTTCGCCGCCCCGGGCGACCCGGATGGAGCGGTCCTGCAAGGAGAGTATGCCCTGGTGGTCGAGGCGTTCCTCTTCGAGCCGGAGGCGGACCTGGACGCCGAGTTCGTGATGCGCGGCCAGGTGTTCGGCCTGGCCGGCACCGACATCAAACGACGCGACATAATGGTCGAATTGCTCTGGGGGCTGCCGATCGTGCTGGCGTTTGGCCTGCTGGGGGCGGTGATGACCAACGTGTTGAGCATGTTGATCGCCGCGGCCGGGGCCTGGTACGGCGGCTGGCTGGACGGCCTGCTCCAGCGCATCACGGAACTGAACATGGCCCTGCCGGCTTTCCCGATCAGCCTGATGGTCTTCGTGATGTATTCCAAGAGCATCTGGGTCATCCTGGTGGTGACGGTGGCGCTGGGCATCTTCGGCTCAGGGGTGAAGACTTACCGGGCCACGTTCTTGCAAATCAAGGAGGCGATGTACATCGAGGCGGCCAGGGCTTACGGGGCCAGCGACGCCCGGATCGTGCTGCGCTACATGCTGCCGCGCATCGTCCCGGTGCTGGCCCCGCAGGTCATCGTTGCCATCCCCAGTTTTGTCTTCCTGGAGGCCTCGCTGGCCTTCCTGGGGGTGAGCGACCCGGTCTTCCCGACCTGGGGCAAGCTGCTGGTGGAAACCTTCTTCGTGACCCGCGGGACCAATATCGCCTTCGACCCGGCCAATATGCTCTACTACACCCACTTCTATACCGGCGTGCTCGTCCCGGCCCTGCTGCTCATCCTGCTGGCGTTGTCGTTCAACACGTTGGGAACGTATCTCGAAAAAGTGCTCAACCCAAGATTGAAAAGCGAATAACCATAATAAAACAACCCGGCCTTGTAAGAGCCGGGTTGTTTTCGAATTGCTTGTTATTTCTGCAATACGCTGCGGATCTTGCCGCTGCCGGTGATGTTTTGGCTGATGCGCGGCTTGCCGCGATAGTTGATGTTGCCGCTGCCGGTGATGAGCGCCTCCAGGGATTCTTCGACCCAGATCTCCACATTGCCTGAACCGACGATGGTCACGCTGGCAGATTGGCTCTCCAGCCCTCCGGCGCGCACGCCGCCTGAACCGTTGATGACAATGCTTTGACGGTCCAGGTTGCCGCGGGCGCTGAGTTTGCCGGAGCCATTGATGACCATCTCCGCGGTGGTCGCGGTGACCGTTCCGAAGGCGATGTTCCCTGAGCCGTCCAGCCTGACGGTCAAGGGGCCGGTTTCGATTTGCTCGAAGGTGAAATTACCGGAGCCGTCCAGTTCGAATGTTGACTTCTCACTCTTGAAAACACCGATCAGGAAATTGCCGGAACCGTTCAGATCGAGGTCCAGGTTGTCGCCGCTCAAGCTCTCGGAGCGGATATCGCCCGACCCGTTCAAGGCGATGCGGGTCAGCACGTCGGCGTTCAGGGTGAAGCGGATCTTTTGGGTGGGGACCAGGTTGTGAATGCCCGGTTCCAGGTTGATGATCAAAACGCCGTCTTTGACGCTGGTTTTGATATGTGGCAGCAGGTTGTCATCGCCTTCGATCAGCAGCCCTTCGCTCCCGTCCTGGATGATGGTCAAGTCACCGGGAACGGCGAAGACGACCTGGCTGAAGCCGGATACTGCCCGTTGCTCGCTGATGATCCTGCCTGATCCGGCAATCCCAGCCAGCCCGCAGGCGCTCAACAGCAGGGTGACTGTGCTGGTGACGAGGGTTGATAATTTGGTTTTCATTGTAAGCCTTTCTAATTGACAGATTTGGCAGGCGCTTCAGTTGCGGGTTCATCCTGGGCGGGTTTCTCCGTGCGGAACCAGTAGGCCACGATCAGGATCAGGCCGGTCAGCATCAGCATGGCCGGGACCGCGAAGCGCAGGAGGCCGGCATCGAAGATGGTGATGAACGATGAGAGGAAGAAGCCCGCGCCGGCAATGCCGCACAGGATAATCCCGGCCAGTTTTGCGCCGGGGGAGCGCTCGATGAGGCTGAGGATCAGCAATCCGATGCCCACCGAGAGCGGCTCGATCGGCCACATCAGCGCCCATGCAGCCCACAGGCCAGTGACGGCGCAGAAGGCCAGGAACAGCCCGTTCACGCCCAGGATGACGGCCGGGATGGCCAGCCCCGGGGCGCGCAGGGGAAAGGCGCCCAGGGCGAAGGCCAGCCCGAGCGCGATCACGATCAGCGACCAGGCCCAGGCCCAGATGCCCCAGTTATCCGTCAGGCTGGCGGCCATCAGGATGCTGCCCGTGGTCAATACCGGCAGGCCGGGGATGAAGAACGCGCCCAGGCCGGGGACCTTGAAGCTGAACAGCGCCGGGGCGGTCAGGCCGAGACCGGCCAGGATGACGATCACCGGCCAGAAGCGCCAGGCTTCCGTTTTCAACAGCAGGTTGGCCGCCAGGCTGGCCACGCCGATGAGGACCAACACGGTCCCGGCGATGAGGGGGAAGAGGTTCTTTTTCATTACTTACTCCTTTTGAAAATGGTTATGAGTGCTTTGAAGGCGCATTGAACACACCTGCAGGATTTGGCCTGAGGAAACGGGGTCCGGCTTCGATGCAGTTGTAAGGTTTGGAAGGTTAAGCCAGGACGAAGATGGCGACGGCCAGCATGACCGAGGCCAGGGCCAGGAGCGCCCCGCCAGTGCGTGACCAGAAGATCGCCCTGTCCGGGCGTTTGTCGAGGCGGGCGGGGAAGTAGATGGCTGCAAAGACGATCAACGGTTCCAGCATCCACAGGAAGGCCCAGTCTTGCCAGCGCCCGGTCACAGAGGCGTATCCCAGCAGGAGGCCGGTGCCGAAGACGATCAGGCCGGGGATGAAGAGCGCGGTGGAGGATGTGGCCCAACCCAAAAGCCCAAAAAATGCCGACGCAAGGAACAATTCGAAAGGCCAACCACGCGCGAAAACATTATTCCCGAACAGGGTCAATTGCATGACGGCCAGCATGTTGCAGACCAGTAAGATGCCCAGGGCTGAGAAAACTGCGGCCGCGGCGCTGATCGGACGCACCGGCCTGGATCCCGTTTCGGCGGCGGGAACCTGTCCCGGAGCCGCGGCCGGCCGGAGGTCCCGATCGGTGTCGGCGTCGAGCGCGCCGGCGTCGGTGATGCTGCGGCGG
>DIDQ01000161.1:12865-13081 GCA_002418215.1 Anaerolineales bacterium UBA5796 | reverse complement strand
GACGAGCTGCCGGGGGACGAGCGGCCGCGCTTCGCCGGGAAGCATCCCAGCCAGGGTCTCCAGCGCGGCCGACATTTCCGCCGCGCTCTGGTAGCGGTCAGCCGGGTCCTTGGACAACGCCTTGAGCACCACCTGTTCCAATTCGGCGGGCAGGGCGGGATCGAGCTTGCCGGGCAGGGGCAGGGGATCGTTGAGGTGCTTCATCAGGATCGCCAG
>DIDQ01000161.1:0-12676 GCA_002418215.1 Anaerolineales bacterium UBA5796 | reverse complement strand
GGCGATGCCGAAGTCGGTCAGCACGGCCTGGCCCTTTTTGGTCAGCATGATGTTGGCGGGCTTGAGGTCGCGGTGGATGACGCCTTCGCTGTGGGCGTACCCCAGCCCCGAGAGTGCGTCCCGTGTGATGCGGACGGCCTCGTCCAGCGGCATCCGCTCGCCCCCGGCCCGGAACTCGTTCTGGCGGGCGCGCAGGGTGTCGCCTTCGAGCAGTTCCATGACCATGTAGTACAGGCCGTCCTGCGCGTCGAAATCGAAGACCTGGACGATGTTGGCGTGCCGCAGTCCCGAAACGGCGTGGGCCTCGCGGCGGAAACGTTCCAGGAATTCCGGTTCATCCACCAGGTCGGCGCGTAATACTTTGATGGCAACGAAACGGTCGAGCTGCGGGTGATAGCCGCGATAGACCTGGGCCATGCCGCCGCGTCCGAGGGCTTCGAGCAGGCGATATTTTCCGAGGGTTTGGCCTTCAAGGGTCGAGGGTGACACAGGTGTTCTCCGATGATGTTTGAACTGCGCAAATCATACCATTTCCCCCGCTTTTCCACCTATCCGCCAGCTAACAGGGCGCTAACGCGAGGGTGCGCCGCACCTAACTCTTTGGATAAATTCTGTTAAACGAGGCTGGCTTTCGCTTGGGAAAGGCCTCTTTGGGGAGGTGCGACGCATTCCCGGGCTGCTATCCCACCAATTTGTAGCCCAGCCCGCGCAGGGTGAGCAGCAGTTGTGGGGCGTTGGGGTCGGCTTCGATCTTCGTCCGCAGGCGGCGCACCAGGTTCTCGATCTGGTAATCGAACACGCCCTCCTGGTACTCGCTCCACACCGCCCGGCCGATCTCGTCTTTCGAGCAAACTTTGCCCCGGTTTTGGTGCAGGTGGGCCAGCAGGGCGAACTCCTTCGGCGAAAGGGAGACCAGCTTCCGGTCCAGGCGGACTTCGGCGGCCTCCAGGTTGATGTCCAATTCAGGGAAAGGAGTCTCCGCCGAGGTCATTTCCGGGTCATGGAAGGTAAACGTCACGTCCCCGACGGTGATCTGGTCGCCGTCTCGCAGGCTGATCGGTCCGTTGAGGCGCTCCCCGTTGAGGAACGTGCCGTTGGTGCTGCCCAGGTCCTCGAGCAGGGAGCGGCGTCCCTCACGGCGGATGCGGGCATGCTCACGCGAGGCGCGCTTCTCGAGGACGACGATCTCGTTCTCCACGGCGCGTCCGAGGCGGGTGATTTCTTTCTCTAACACATGTTCCCGCCCAGACGGGTCGCTCAAATAGGGGGTGGATTGGGTGGGCATGGCGGCGCTCCAAAAAGGGTTGTCAATAGTATAGCACGCGAAGCATCGGTTTCGGGATAAGTGCGAAATACAATACAGCTATTTAGAATAATTAAAATAATAATCTTAAAATATTCTTTTATTTGCTTGACTATTTCAAAATATTCAATATAATATTAATAAGATTTAAGTGTCACTGCGGTAGTGTTACCCCCATCAAGTGCAAGGAGAAAAGATGAAAGCGACTCTTCGATTGTTCGGCACCCTGATCTTTTCGGTGGGCGTGCTGTTCGGTCTGATCCTGACGGGAGGCCTGATCCTGGCGGGCCTCGAATCGGACGTTTACTTCGGCCCCGGTTACCCGTCGGATGCCGGACTGAAGACCCTCAACTGCCCGGTCATGATTAGCTCCCAGGAGGTCGGCGTGATCTCTGTGGAACTGATGAACACGACTGACAAATCCATCGAGCCGATGGTCCTGCTGGAGATCAGCAATCCCGGCTTTTTCAACACCCATCGCGAGAAATATTCCATTGCCTCGGGCGACTCGCGGGAGATCCAATGGCAGGTCTCTTCGCAGAACGCGGTCTTCGGGCGGCTGATCCTGGTGCGAGCCTACCAGTTCCCGGCCTACAAGACGCCTTCGCGGGCCGGTTCCTGCGGCATCCTGCTGGTGGATTTCTTCGGCCTGACCGGGAACCAGATCCTGCTCCTCAGCTTTGCCGCCAGTTTGGCCAGCATCGCCCTCGGGGTTGGACTGTGGCTGTTCGCCAACCGTCCCCTCCGCAGCGAGGTGTGGCCGGCGGGCCGGGCCATACTGGCGGTCGGGGCGACGGTCGCGGTCGGACTCTTCGTCGGTTATCACGGCCTGTGGCTGCCGGGGATCCTGACCCTGGTGGTCGCCGTACTGATGAGCGCCGAAGTGGTGAAGCAGTTTCTGGTAGCCAGATAAAATCGCAGGTTCCTCTTTTGTAACCGTCTCATGTTCGGGCATGAGGCGGTTATGTTTTAAGCTTTGAACTGGTGTTTCACCGTCCCGAAGGCTTTTTGGGGGAGCAGGCTGGAAATAGGGAAGCCTTCGGGACGTTTTACCGACTTGCCCCGGACGAGAAATTGTCATAAACTATGACCATAGAAAACTTTTACTGGTCGTTCTTTTTATTGGAGGCAAGTATGGCAGACATGGGATTCACCCAACGGCTCGACGCCTTTTTGGATTGGCTGTACCGGAACCGTGAAGAATCGGGACATCACGAACGGCCACGCGCTCAACTCTGGGCTATGCCGCCCGAACCGTTCTATCCATGGGCGGACGGATACGGGGAAAATCTCCTGCCCGGCGAGACGTTTTTCCTGCACTATTACCAGAACCAGCGTTACGGCAGCCTGACTGATAACGAGTGCGTCACCACCTCCGTGGTGATGAGCATGAATATCCTGAAAGACTGGGCGGCGGCCAGCACCAGCCATCCCGCTGAACCCGACCGAACCCTGGGGGAATTTACCGCATCCCTGGACAGTTTGGGCGTCAGGGCCTGGCGTTACCGGTTTTCGAGCAAGAGTTTCTTCCCCGGCTTTATGACTCCCTGGCAGGCGGTACTTGCTTTACGGCGTCACGCGGCTGAACTCAGGCGCAAGTACGGCAAATCCTTCAAGGTCAAATTGAGCGCCTGGCACACGGTTGACGACTTGATCGAGCGTTTGCTGGCTGGTAATCTTATCCTGCTGCACGGCGCGTGGAAAATGTCCATTGACCCCCAAAAGCCCGGCTACAATCCCCTGCTCGGCTGGCTGGGCGGGATGCCGCACACGGTCGTCCTGGCCGGCTACGACGGCGAAGCCGATGCCTGGTCCCTGCTCAACCCGGCCGATCCCTGGCCGCCCGACCACGAGACCCCGGTGCAGCCGAAACTGCAAAAACTGACCTCGCAGCAGCTTTTGGACTTCTGGGGACGGCAATTCCTGTTCTACCCGCCCAGGTTCGCAATTACGACGTTAACGGTGGAAGTATAATGTTTGTGTAGTTTCAACTTTTCTTCCACTCTCATAACTGTTGCATAAATTTCAGGGGTTGCTCATGGAAATCAAAAACGGAATAATCGGCATTCTCAATAGTGACGATAAAATCGTGGGGACGGGTTTTTTGCTTGGGGAAAATCTTGCTATAACTTGTGCCCATGTGATTGAGCAGGCAGGGGCAGAACCAGGTGGCAAAGTGTATGTGCAGTTTAATGTAGGCGGAATAAAACATGTCGCACATGTAGATTCAGCATCTTGGAGCCCAAGAGAACAATTTGATTTCGCAACATTAAGGTTTGATAATATTCCTTCTGGTGTGGAAGTACTCCCCATTGCTTATTCGCAAAATTGTAGTGGAAATGATTTTTATACTTTTGGCTTTGCTCCGGTAAAGGATATTCAAGGTAAAGGAGCGCGTGGAAAGATTGTTGAATTGTTAAGAGACGGGCAACAATTGCAGTTACGGTCACCCGATCCAACATATGGTATGAGTGGTGCGCCAGTTTGGGATGAAACTCAACTAGGGATTGTAGGAATGATTACTTGGGGGAACCGTGTAGATGAGACCGTGTTGGCTTTGAGCAGCGATACAATCCGTCGAATTTATCCGTTATTAGATATCAGACATAGTTGCCCTTATCGAGGATTAGAAGTATTTAGCGATGACCACGCTGATATTTATTTCGGGCGTGACCGTATTTTAACTATATTACTAGAGTGGCTGCAAAAGCGCGATTTTGTAATTTTAATAGGTGTTTCTGGATCTGGAAAATCATCTCTTCTACGAGCAGGTTTGACCAAAGGCTTGAAAAAGTTCGCGGTTCCAGGATTGAAAGAACGAAACCGCATTGTTTTTATGCCTGGTTCTCAGCCAGTGTTAAACCTGATTATTGCTCTTGCAGATAAGTTTGGTAATCAGAAAATATCTAATATTTTTGGCATTAATCAAGAAGTCTGGAGTAGCCTGGATGGGCTGGCTAGTGAAAAAAGTCTTTCTTGGACCCCTGACGAAATATCGAGGTGTATACAAAAACTTGCAGAAGAACATGAGATATTGTTGGTAATTGATCAGTTTGAGCGACTATACACAGAATGTTCTAATCAAGAGCTACGGGATAGTTTTATCGAAACTTTATTGACCGTATCGAATGAAAGCGTAAAAGTTTTAATGGCTATACGCGCTGATTTTTATAGTGGGTTAATGGAGCACTCGGGAATATTGTCGCAGGTAGAAAAAGGTGTACTACATACAACTGCGATGAACAATGATGAATTACGTGAAGTGATCGAATTGCCAGCCAAATCTTGGGGAATATCATTACAGCCAGGATTGGTCGAGCGATTAGTCAATGATGTAAGTGGTCGAGCTGGCGACTTACCCCTCTTGCAATTTGCGCTGACTGAATTATGGGCAAAAGATGCCCAAAGCGGTATGCTAAGAAATAATAGCTATGATGAGTTGGGTTATTCGGATGGGGTAAATACATTTCCTGGTGTACAAGGAGCTGTTGCAAAACGTGCTGAAATAATTTGGGGATCGCTAAACGAAATTGAAAAAAGGGCAACCCGAAGTATTTTTCTTCGACTAACAAAGATAGGAGGAGTTTCCGATAGCTACAGTACCATTACGTCTCTGGGAACCAGCCGCCGAATATGGCAAGCTGAACTTGATATTGAAGCTCAAGCTGTAGCGTCGAAGTTGGTATCTGTAAGGTTGCTTACGGGAGGTATTGATGCAAATAGTAGTCAAGCTACACTAGAAATGGCACACGAATCCTTGGTGCGTTCTTGGCCGCGTCTGGGAAGATGGCTGGAAGAATATCGCCCTTTCGTTCAATGGTATGAAATGACTTTAGCTCCTTTTTTTCATAAGTGGCTTGAAAGTGGATGCAAAGATGAGTATTTATTACCTATCGGTGTAATTAGAGAAGCGTTGGAATGGGAAGATAAGTATCCTGGAGAATTAAGTGGGCCAACCAAGGAATTTATCGAGAAAAGTATTGTTATAAGCGAAGGTGAACAAAAACAAGTAAGGGATTCGGAGTTACTACTTGGTCTTTATCGTGAAGTTGCAGTAAAGGCAAGTTCCCAGCCTCTGAGGGATACCATTTCCAAAATTTGTAAAACGGCCAGATTCGTTATCGAAGCTGATTGGGCGATCATCTATCCAATAAAACCGGGGAAATCTGCCAATCAATTTGAACTCGACTTAGAAAATCTCGGCTATGATGGATATTTGAACTCACCTGTCGAAGCCCTAATTGCCACGCACCCTCGCGTCGGAGGTATTTCAATGCATGTAATAAAGCGAGGGACTTTTATTATTCCGGACGTCTACAAAGAAGTTGCATTTGTTGGTGGACCGAGATTATCCGACCATCACTTTGTTAAAGCGGAAGGCGTAAAAGCTTTAATAGGCTTAGCTGTTCGCGACCCTTTCAATAACGAAATTCTTGGGATTCTTTATTTCGATTATCTACAGCCTAAGAAATTTTCTGATACGGTTATCCATCAAGCAAATTCCTTTGCTAACTTGGCTGCCATTGCGATCGCTAATATCCGTAGGCTCGATGAAAATCGCCAACGTGCCCGATTGCAGACTGCCTTGGAAACTTTCGAAATCATTGGGGCAGACCTGGATTTGGAGAAAACCCTGTCAAACGTTTTATCTCACTTGCAGAATATTTTTCCGCACACGACCCTTTGCGTGCTGCTCTACGACAAGGATGACAACGCCCTCAAATTTGCCCCGGCCACTCTGAAATACTACACGATCAAGAACCCCGATTACAAAAATCGCCAATCATTCTCACTCGACAAGATCGAAAAAGGCTCGATTGCCTGCAAAGTCGCCCGGAAGGCCCTGTTGAGCAAAGCCGTCGAACGTCACCACGTGCCGGATGTCAGCCAGGATCCCGATTACTTGGCACTCAACCCCGGGACACAATCGGAATTGTGCGTCAGCCTGATGAAATCCAACGGCGACCTGCTGGGGGTCTTGGCGCTCGAACGCAGCCAAAGCGCATTCGAGGATGATGATATTGCCTTGGTTGAAACCGTTGCGCGGCAACTCAGTTTGGCAATTGAACGTGCCCAAGAAATAGAGCAGATTTCGTTTAAGGAAAGTCTGACATCAATGACCGCTTGGGCGGCAGATATCGGTTACGATATTAACAACGAAGTTGGGCGAATCCGCAACCTTGCTTATTTAATCAATGCTACCATACCGAAGAATCCCAAAATTCAGGAATACACTGCACTCATTGATAAAAGCGCCCAGATTATATCTAGGGTAGGGCCTTGGAGCGATCTCGTTAAACAGGCTGTTCCCATTGATCGAGCACTAACAACCTTTCTAAGAGAGCTTACCGGTGATCGTGGCCTGGCTGTGGAGTTAGATTTACATGCAACCGGGGTTTCGGTACGCGCCAATCCTCAAGTGCTTAAACGGGTATTACGGCATCTTGTCCGCAATGCCCATAGAGCAATGCTCGATGTGCAGGAAAGAAGGATCTATGTTGCCACTCGCCTGATTGAGGACCATCAAGTAGAGATTTTATTTAAAGATTATGGTATTGGGATAGATGAACAGGTCCGAGCAAATATCTTTCAGATTCAAACAAGCACAAAAGGGCAAAGAGGAGGCTATGGTCTTCTTTTAACACGTCAATTGATTGAGGATATGGGAGGAGTAATCAGTTTGTTGCCATCTAGTGATAGCTTAGGCACTACATTTGCAATACGATTGCCGATAATTGAAAAAATTGTTATTGACTCTGATTAGCAAAAATTTTCTTACAAATCTAATATCTCCTCCATCCACTCCTCCACCATTCCCTCCAGCACCTCCAGCGGGACCGCGCCGCTGGTCAGCACCACGTCGTGGAAGGCGCGGAGGTCGAACTTTTCGCCCAGTTCTTGTTCGGCGCGGGTGCGCAGCTCACGGATCTTCAACTCGCCGATCTTGTAGGCCAGCGCCTGCCCAGGCCAGGCAATGTAACGGTCCACTTCGTTGATGATGTTCAACTCGGTCGAAGACGTGTTCGCCAGCATGAAGTCAATCGCCTGCTGCCGCGTCCAGCATAGGGCGTGCATCCCGGTGTCCACCACCAGGCGGCAGGCGCGCCACATCTCGTAGCTCAAGCGGCCAAAGTTGCTGTACGGGTCGGTGTAGAAGCCCATCTCCAGGCCAAGCCGTTCGGCGTAGAGCGCCCAGCCTTCCACGAACGAGGTGTACCCGCCAAAGCGGCGGAAGTTCGGCAGGTCGAGTTCCTGTTGCAGGGCCAGTTGCAGGTGATGTCCTGGCACGGCCTCGTGCAGCGAGAGCGCCTCCATCTCGTAGAGCGGACGGCTCTTCAGGTCGTAAGTGTTGACGTAATAGAACCCGGCAATCGTCCCGTCACCCGCGCCGGGCATGTAATAGGCCGTGGTCGAGCCGGGCGCGGCGAACTCCGGGATTTCACGAATCCCGTACGGCAGCCTCGGCAATGTGCGGAACAGGCGCGGCAGCTCGCCGTCAATCCGCTTCATCAGGTAGCCGGTCTCTTTCAGCAGCGCTTCGGGGGTCCCGGCGTAGAAGCGCGGGTCGGTCCGCAGGAACTCGACGAACGACTTGAAATCGCCCTCGAAGCCGGTTCCGCCAATCACCGCCTCCATCTCGGCCTTGATGCGCGCCACCTCGCCCAACCCGGTTTCATGGACTGCCTGCGCCGTCAGCGGCAGCGACGTGAACCTGCGGATGCAAAACTCGTAAAAGGCCTCGCCGTCGGGCAATTCGCTGGCGGCGATGCTTTCCCTTGAACCCGGCAGGTATTCGTTTTGGAGGAAGGATTGGAGCGATTGATATGCCGGGACCACACTCGTTTCGACGGCTTTTTTCGCCGCCTCAACCAATCCCGCCCGGACTCGTTCGGGGACCGCGGCCGGGAACGCGTTGAACGGGCGGAAGAAGGCGCTCTCGGCCGGGTCGCGCACGATCTGGGAGGCGATGGCTTCGTCCACGCTGGCGAGGGTGACCCGCGGCGGAATTTGACCCTCGTCCAGGCCGGCGCGCATGGTCTCGATCACCTGGTCCATGTAAAGGCTGATCCCGTTCAGGCGGGAGAGGTAATTTTCGTAATCCTGGGTCGTGTTGAAGGAGACGAAGATCTGCAGATCGGGCAGGAAGGTATGCACCCCGCTGACCTTGGCAACCGGGAAGCGGTAGGTGCGGAATTCCAGGCTGCGGATGTCGTCGTCGAGCAGCCGGGTGTAGATGTCGTAGTTTAAACGGTCAGCCGGCCCGAGGTCCCCGCGCGGGATTTGCCCCACTCGAAGTTGGAAATCTGCCAGTTGGGATAACCTGCGCTGGGCGGCGGCCTCCGAAGCGTCCGGCATCCGGTCATCGAAACGGTGGTCGCCGGTGAACGTCGCCTGGAAGGGGTCGTCCCGCATTCGGAAATCCCAATCCTCGGCCAGCAACTGGTTGAAACGTTCGGAAGGTGTGTCCATGTGATTCTCCTGTTTGGGATAGAGACTATAATACCACCCATGCCGAAAGACTCTCATAAAACCGTCTGGTCCTCCGAGCAAGGCGACTTGCGCAAGAAGCCGCAACCGCCGGCTAAAATTGTTTCCCTGCCGCCCCAGCAGCAGACCGCCACCCTGCACCGCGACAAAAGCGGACGCGGCGGCAAGGCGGTCACGCTGGTGAAGAACCTGGCGCTGTCGGATGGCGACCTGAAGTCCCTGGCGAAGCGGCTGAAACAGGACTGCGGGACGGGGGGAACGGTCAAGGATGGGGTGATCGAGATCCAGGGCGAGCAGCGGGAGAAGATCGCCGAGGTGCTGCGGAAGTTGGGGTATAAGGTGAAGATCGCGGGAGGGTAGGGCAAACGAAAAGGCGGCTGTTACGCCGCCGGGTTTTTATTCAGGCAGCTACCGGCTCGTAGCGCAAGATCAATAATTTATCTGCATTGACCGCCAACTCTGCATACGTGCGCCCGTCGTTATCTGTGAATTCCACTTCATACACATCAGGCGCAAGGACTTCGACCACTGTTCCAACTTGTCCGCGCCGCAGTTCGCGCTCCGGCAGGTCATCCGTCAGCGCAACCACATCGAGTAGTTTGACTTTATTTTTCATCTTGTGCTCCTATAAAACATAACAACTTGTAAGGCGTGGATAGTCCTCCCCCTTGAGGACAATCCACGAACTGCGGATTATCGCATCTTTGCCCTGTCGCTTCATTGAAAAATCAACCACGAATCGCTGACCGTACTCGTCACGTTCAGTTGGTGTAGCATCGTTGACAAGAATAGCCGACAAAATTTCCTGCTTCAATTCTTCTGCGTCGTCAGCGGTGATACCCAATACCGTGAGAAAAACACGGGCTTTGTGTCTGCCGCGTGGGTGACTGGAACTCAAGCAGTAATCACGCAACTTCTCGATTTCGATGATAGCACGGTTGACGTTTGGCAGTTTCATCTGCAAAAATTATACCCCATCCATTGATCGCATCTTATGTGCCTTCACTTCCCAACTGATCCCCGTTTTGTTCAGGGTACATGCCGGGCCGATGGGGGTTTGAAAATATGATACATCGTCAACAACGGCGTCCATAATTTTTCGAATTGGAAGTCGCTCGATTTAAGATGCGTTTCGAGCGGTTTCAGCCCGAAATCCGAATCGGGATGCCCCCAGCGGAAGAAGAAATCGAACAGTTTGATGTCCACCCCGCGCGGTTCTTCGAGGAAAAGCTGCCCGCCGGGTTTCAGCACGCGGGCGATCTCGTCGAGCACTTCCCGCCATGCAGGGATGTGGTGCAGGACGCCGAAGATCACGACCACGTCCTTGCTTGCCGCGGGGAATTGGGCCAAGTCTGTCGCGTCTTGAAGGATGAATTGATATTGCGGGTAATTCCTGCGTGCCATCGCGATCTGTTCTTCCATCACGTCCAGGCCGAGATAACTTTTCGGCCCAAGTTGGTTCAGCAAAAATCCGCCGTACCCGTTGCCGCAGCCGATCTCCAGCACCTCTTTCCCCGCAACGTCCAGCCCAAGACGCTGGAACAATGGCAATTCCACGTGCTGCTGCCCCCACCTGCGCCACCAGGTATTCATGGCCCGGAATTCAACGTCGGAGAGTTTCATGCTTTCCTCTCATGCTCATCTTGCTATTCCAGCATCTTTGTCAATAACCCTATAAGTTGCTCCCCAATCGCGGCCCGGCTGAAATGGGATTCGAGGTAGGCGCGGCCATTCAGCCCCATTACGCGTGACCTGGCCCGGTCCGCCGCCAACCGGCGGATGGCTTCGGCCAGCGCGGACGGGTCGCCCGGTTCGGCGAAAATGCCGCAGTCCGCCGCCTCGACCACATCCCGGATCACGCCGTCAATCGCCAGCACCACCGGACGCCCGGCGGCCATGTAATCGAAGACTTTATTGGGATAGGTCAGCTTGTACTCGTCGAGCGGCTTCAGGATGGCGAGACAGGCGTCCGCACCGGCCAGGGCCGCGCCCATCCCGGACTTGGGGACGGGCGGCAGGAAAGTGACGTTATCCAGCCCCAGGGCCTGACTCCGCGCCTGCAAAGCGGCCTTCTCCTTGCCGTCGCCGAGAAAGACGATGTGGATGCCTGAAGTGACTGTCACTTCCTCTTGCAGGATTTTCGCCGCGTCCAGCACCACGCCCAGGTCGTTGGACAGGCCGTGCGCCCCAGCGTAGAGGACGACGAATTTATCGGCGAGCAGGTGACGGGTCCGGAATGATTCGCCCTCGTCAGCCGGGTCGAACATGGACGGGTCGGCCCCGTTGGGGATGAGTTCCACATCCCAGCCGCGTCCCTTCGATTGCGTTCTTCGTCTTCGTTTCACGCCGCTCAGAACTCCGCTCAAGGCGACGCCGGTCACGTGGTCCACATAACCGGGGCTGTTGACCATCACCCGGTCGGCGTGGCGGTAGAGGAAGCGTTCCAGCCAGCGCGACATTTTGATGAGCGCGGGGTTGGTCAGCACGCCGACGGCGATGGCGAACTGCGGCCACAGGTCGCGCACCTCGAACAGGAACTTTGCGCCCTTGAGCCGGGCCAGCAGCCAGGCGGTGACGCCCTGGAAGATGGGCGGGGAGGTGCCCCAGACCACGTCCACGCCCCGGACGCCGAGGCCGACGATAAAGGACGAAACCATGAACGAGAAAAAGGCAAAGACGCGGTGGACGAAGGATTTGTGGAGGGCCTGGTAGGTGTAGGCTCTGAGGATGGTGATGTTTTTGTCGGGGGAATTGGTAATTGGTAATTGGGGAGATTTGCCGCCAGTCAGGTAACTTACCGGGCTGGCGATTACAGTAACTTTGTGTCCCTGTGAGGCGAGCAGGCGCGCAAACTCGTGGTGACGGGTGCCGCCGGGTTCGTCGAGGGCGGCGAAGGCCTGGTGGATGAGGAGGATGCGCATAAGAGCAGTGGTTAGTGGGAAGTGGTAAGTGGGAAGTGAAATTCGGTGGTGAGGGTGAGCGGCAATTTGGATTGCACTTCGACGGCCAGCGAGAGGGCCGGGAGTTTGACGCCGTAAGTCGGCGAGGCCCAGCCGCGAACGGGATCGGGTTCGCCGGAGCCGTGGAGGTATTCGCCGGCGCGGACCAAAGAGAGTGGCAAGTGGTAAGTGGTAAGTGGTAAGTGGGCCTGGATGTTTAGGGAAATTTTGCCAAAAGGCGATTTTAGACTGATCTCTACTCCCTGTTCTCTACTCTCCAACTTCCACTCCCAATCCGGCAGGAGCCAGTGCAGGCGGAATGTATGGGATTGCAAATCGTCGTTTTTGGGGGAGAAAAGATGGTCAAGAATCTCCCATTTTGATTCGGCCGCGATGATGCTGCGGTGGTGACTGAGACCGTAGGCACGATGCCCGGCAGTCAGTTCCATCTCGCCGCGGTTCAGGTCGGCGCCCGCGCCCCAGCCGGCGTTGGCGGGCTGCCAGTCGAGGTACAGGAAGCGCCCGGCGCGGGTCATCTGCTCGCGGCCGTCCACGCTGACGGTGTTGTGGACGAAGGTGGATGCCAGCCGGTTGTCCCAGGGCGGGGCGGCGTTGTAGAGGTAGGTCCCGGCGTCCTGGGCCAGGTTCAGGCCGCGCCACCACAGGTCGAGATGGAGCGAATCGGCGTGGGAGGGGCGGGAGTTGATCCGGGCGGCGCGCAGGTAGCCCCAGGCGTCTCCCTGGCGGAGGATGGGCAGGCGCGGCTCGACCAGGGCGCGGTACGGGTCCGGCGCGGGGAGCGGCTCGCAGGCGGGCAGCCCGAACCACAGGCTCATCTCGTCCCACGCGCCGGCCGGGACGAGGTCGCGCTGGAGGAAGGCCCGTCCCGCCGCCTGGACGACCGGGCGGAAATCGCTAAAGGAACAGGTGGATAGCGGAAAAATGA
>DIDQ01000049.1:18977-50109 GCA_002418215.1 Anaerolineales bacterium UBA5796 | reverse complement strand
CCATTTTCAAAACACTCTCTAAGCCTGTAAAAGAGGAGAATCCCATGAAACGCACGTTCTACGTCTTTATCCTGTTCGCCCTATTGTTGAGCGCCTGCGCCAACCAATTGGCCAGCGCGCCTTCCCCGGATGTCTATTTCTCCGGCGGCGGTTCGGATGGGGTCTATGCGGAGGAACGCAAGGTCCTGCCCGAAGCACCAGCGGCGATGCCCGCCCCAACGGAAGCGCCTTTGTACGAGAGCGATTCCGCCCTGCCGGGAGCGCAGGAACGCCTCGTCATCCAGAACGCCGACCTGGCTGTCGTGGTAGCCGACCCGCAGGCCAAGATGACCGAGATCACCCAACTGGCCGAAAGCCTGGGCGGATACGTCGTCTCGACCTACATGTACATGACGACCGCCCCCAACGGGGCCGAAGTGCCCGAAGGCTCGGTGACGATCCGCGTCCCGGCAGAGAAACTGGACGAGGTGCTGACCCAGATCAAGGCCGATGCGATCGAAGTCCAGTCCGAGAACCGCTCCGGGCAAGATGTGACCGCCGAATACGTGGACCTGGGGTCCCGGTTAAAAATCCACGAACAGGCTGCCGAGCAGTTGAGCCAAATCCTGACCCAGAAGACTGAGTCATCCGAAGTCATCGAAGTCTTCAACCAGTTGACCTACCACCGTGAGCAGATCGAACTCATCAAGGGCCAGATGCAATATTTCGAGGAAGCCGCGGCCCTGTCGGCGGTCAGCGTGCGCCTGATCGCCGAAGAATCGATCCAGCCTTTGGAGATCGGCGGGTGGAAGCCCCAGGGCGCGGCCCGGGACGCCATCCAGAACCTGATCTACTTCCTGCAAGACTTCGTAGACTTCGCAATCCGCTTCTTCCTGTTCTACCTGTGGGTGATCCTGCTGGCGGTTGCCCTGCCCGTCTACCTGGTCTTCCTGGGTGTGCGGGCGCTGGTCCGCCGCAGGCGCAAATCGAAGCAGCCGGTGGCCGCCCCGCCGCAGGAGTGATCCTCCGAATGTGAATCCAGGCCCTGGAGGTCGAGAGACCCCCAGGGCTTTTTTGTTGCCGAAGATATCAAAACCAGCCTTTGATTTAAAAATTCCAACCTTTGATTTTGGATTTCCAGCCGTTATTCGCGCAAGACAAGCCTTTGAAATTCAATTCTCTCGCCGAGCTTTTTAAATATCTTGCCGAGAAAAATAAAAAGCTCGGCGAGATATTTTATTTTCTCGCCGAGAGAATACAGGATCAAAGGCCAGGATTACAAGACTCAAGGCTCAAAATAAAGTTTCAGCCTTATGGTTTGAATCTTTCATGGTTGATTTCCACCAAACATCAGGAGTCTTTCAAACAGGCTCGGGTGGTTTTACCCGGCATTGACTTGTAAAAAGGTATAATTTCCCCAACATGGAAAAACTCGCCCGCGAAGCCCAGCAGCTCTTCGGCGTCCACCTGACCGGACGCCAGATCATTGCCCTGCTCACCTACGAGCGCGAACTTTTGGAATGGAACCAGAAATACAACCTGACCGCCATCCGCGACGAGGAGGGGATCCGCACCAAGCATTTCCTCGACTCGTTCTCCTGCATCCAGGCCTGGAAGTCCAACCCGCCCATCCGGCTGGTGGACGTGGGCAGCGGGGCGGGGTTCCCCGGCCTGCCGCTCAAGATCCTCTATCCCTCGGTGCAGGTGACGCTGGTCGAGTCGGTCGGCAAAAAAATCACTTTCATCCGGCATATCGTCGAGACCCTCAACCTGGACGGCGTGGAAGTCGTCAAGGCCCGGGCCGAAGAACTGGGGCAGATGCCGGCCTACCGTGAGAAATACGACTGGGCCGTAGCCCGGGCCGTGGCCAACCTGCGGGTGCTGTCCGAGTACCTGCTGCCGCTGGTGCGCGTCGGCGGGACGATGCTCTCGCAAAAGGGCGAAAGCGGCCCGGCGGAGGCCCACGCAGCCGAGAAAGCCATCAAACTGCTGGGCGGGCGGGTGCGCCAGTTGCTGCCGGTTACCCTGCCGGGGGTCGTCGAAGAGCGCTACCTTGTGCTGGTGGACAAGGTGGCGGCCACGCCCCCGGCTTTCCCGCGCAAGCCCGGGGTCCCGACCAAGAACCCGTTGTGAGCGCACGCCATTCGTCCAAGAGATAAAATCCAAAGCAGCTTCATCCCGATCCATCAGGTAAATTCCCCCATGTTCGATTTCGCCAACGCTCCATTCGCTTTTCTCGACCTGAAAACCACCGGGCTTTCGGCCTGGTTCGGCGACCGCATCTGTGAAGTGGGGATCGTGCTCTGCGAGGGACGGCGCATCAAGGACACCTTCCAGACCCTGGTGGACCCGCAGCGACCGCTCTCCCCGGCCGCGGCCCAGGCCAACCGCTTCACCGATCTGGACCTGGGGCTGGCCCCCCGTTTCGAGGAGATCGCCGCCCGCCTGGACTCCTGGCTGGCCGAAACCGTGGTCGTCACCCACAACGCCCGCTTCGACCTGCAATTCCTCGACAGCGAGTTCCGCCGCCTGGGGCACGAACTCCAAATCCCCAACCTGATAGACACCCTGACCCTGGCACGGGAATACTTCGACGCCCCCTCTTACAGCCTGGACGCCCTGGCCGAGGGCCTGCAAATCCCCAAGATGGGCAACCGGCGGGCCTTCCCCGACGCGCTCAAGTTGCGGGCGGTCTTCTTCGAACTGGCCTCGCAACTGACCTCGAACGGCAGCCACCTCGACGATTTCATCGGCATCTACAACTCCCCCGCTTGGCCCAGCGACGGCATTCACCTGCCCGCCGGCCTGGAAGAAGCCTTCGCCGGCGGCCAGCGCCTGCGCATCACCTACGTGGACGGCAGCGGCGAACAGACCGTCCGCCAGGTGGACCCGCTGCAAGTCCTCGGCCTCTCGGACTACCTCTATCTGCGGGCCTTCTGCCACCTGCGCGGCGAAGAGCGCACCTTCCGCCTCGACCGCATCCTCGACATCGAACCGGCGGCCCGATGATCCACCTGCGCTCGCTCACCCGCCGCGACTGGCCCGAACGCCTGGATGCGGATTTCCCGTTCAACGTGCCCGTCATCCGCGCCCTGGACGAGCTCCGCTTCGACGCCCCGGTCACGTTCTTGGTGGGAGAGAACGGATCAGGGAAGTCCACCCTGCTGGAAGCCCTGGCCTGCGCGGCCGGGTCCGTCACCGTCGGCAGCGAAAGCGTCACCACGGACCCGTCGCTGGCTCCGCTTCGAGAGCTGGCCCACCACCTGAAGCTGACCTGGGCCAAACGCACCCGGCGCGGCTTCTTCCTGCGGGCCGAGGACTTCTTCGGCTTCGCCAAATCCCAGGCCAAAATCCGGGCCGAGATGCAGGCCGAACTCAAGCGCGTGGACGAGGAGTACAAAGACCGCTCCGAGACCGCCAAAGGCTTTGCCCGAATGCCCTTCGCAGGCGAGCTGCAAGCCATGAGGTCCCGCTACGGCGACGGGCTGGAGGCCCACTCGCACGGCGAGAGCTTCCTGGCCCTGTTCCAATCCCGCTTCGTCCCCGACGGCCTCTACCTGCTGGACGAACCCGAAGCGCCGCTCTCGCCCATCCGCCAGTTGGGCTTCCTCTCCCTGCTCAAGGACATGCTGGACCGCAACGCCCAGTTCATCATCGCCACCCATTCGCCGATCATCATGGCCTACCCGGAGGCGGCGATCCTGCAATTCGACGGGGGAAAGATCACGCAGGTGGCCTACGATGATCTGGAGCACGTCACCCTGACGCGGGCCTTCCTGAACAACCCCGAAGCCTACCTGCGGCACATTTGACCCCCGCAGCAAGCCGGGTTGCCAACCCGACCTGCTGCAACTCAAACGGGTGTGTTTCGTTTCAGTTGGAACAACCGTCCCGAAGGTTCTTTTGAAACCTGCGGGACATTCCCTTCTTCAACCCATTTGAAACACACCGGCGGTTCGATCCTTCGAACGCTCTCTTAAATCTGCATGAGAGTTTGGGCCGGGGAAGGCCCGGGGGATTTCCCTTGCAGTACAATACCTCCCGCAGATGACTCAACCATCTTGCAAGAGGAGTATGACGTGAAAGACGAAAGGGTATTGGTCACCGGCGCCAGCGGATTTGTCGCCATCCATTGCATCGTCCAGTTGCTCGAACAGGGCTACCCCGTGCGGGGGACGTTGCGCGACCTGAAGCGGGAGCCGGAACTGCGCGCCACCCTGTCCCGGTTTGTGGACGCGGGCGACCGCCTGGAACTGGTCGAAGCCGACCTGCTCGAAGACGCGGGCTGGGAGGCGGCCATGCGGGGCTGCGCCTACGTGCTGCACGTTGCTTCGCCCTTCCCGCTGCGGGAGCCTGAAAACGAAGACGACCTGATCCAACCAGCCGTGGACGGGACGCGGCGGGTCCTGCGGGCCGCGGCAGAGGCCGGGGTCCGGCGCGTGGTGCAAACCTCGTCCATCGCGGCGGTCATCTATGGTCACGGCCCCGATAAACACCATTTCACCGAAAGCGACTGGTCCAACATCCACGCGCCGGTTGGGGCTTATGTCAAGAGCAAGACCCAGGCCGAGCGGGCCGCCTGGGAATTCGTGCAGAGCCTGGCCGAGGATCACCCGCTGGAACTGGCAGTCATCAACCCCGGGTGGGTGCTCGGTCCCCTGCCGGATACGCACCAACGCACCTCCGGTGAACTGGTTTACCAGTTGCTGAAGGGGCAGCCCGGCGTTGCCCGCAACCACTACAACGGCGTGGACGTGCGGGACGTGGCCTCGGCCCACCTGTCTGCCATGACCCGGCCCGAAGCCGCCGGGCAACGCTTCATCTGCGTTGGGGCGAATTTCTGGATGAAGGATATGGCGGTCATCCTGCGCAAACACTTCCAGCCGCTCGGCTACAACGTCCGCACGAACGAGATCCCCAGTTGGTTGATCCGCCTGCTGGCCCTTTTCGATCCGACCATCCGCCTGACGGTCTCCTCGCTCGACTGGTGGGTCGAACCGTCCAGCGAGCGCATCCGCCAGGCGCTGGGCTGGCGTCCCCGCAGCCTGGAGGAGATGATCGTCTCGATGGCCGAGAGCCTGATCGAACTGAAAATGGTGTAACAAAAGTCCCCGCCTCGTTGGAGCGCCGGGGACTTTCCTGCCCAATGAAAACTAAAAACTGAATACTGGACTTTACTGGTAATTGCAAAAAACGTCCCGAAGGGTTGCCGCCAGCACTTCAAACCGCTCGAGGAAAACCTTCGGGACGGTGCTCACAGTTTATTACCGATGATGTCTACTATCTACGGGCTTTTCACCGCGTTGACAAAATCTGCCAGCAGCCCGTAGGCGGTGGTGTGCGGACCCGGGTCCTTCTCCACGATGGACAGGTCGCCCAGCACGTCGGTGCGGAACTCGACGATGGAAGTCGAGCCTTCCACGTTGTACATCGGCGAGGACATCGGCACCAGCTCGGGGGCGACCCTGCCGGCGACGCCATCCCCGGTCCGTTCAGCGGAGCAGACCAGCTTGTAGCGTTTGCCTTCGGCCTTGGCCGCGGCGACCATCTCAGGCGTGATGCCGCGGATGCCGGTCCGGTCCACCTGCTGGGGCTTGAACGGCACGCCCATCAGCACCGTGACCAGGGCGGCGACCTTGATGGCCGCGTCCCAGCCGTCCACGTCGCCGGAAGGGTCGGTCTCGGCAATGCCGATCTGTTGGCAGTATTTGACGGCCTCGTCGAAAGGCTCGCCGGTTTCCATGCGGGTCAGGATGATGTTGGTGGTCGAGTTGAGCACGCCTTTGAAGGATTTCAACTGGGCTGACGGGATGGCCTCGCGGAAGAGCGAGAAGATCGGCGCGCCGTCCATGACGGTGGATTCGTGCAGGAACTTCTTCCCTTTGGAGCTTGCCAGTTCGGTCAACTCGCGATAAGCGTGGACGACCGGCCCCTTGTTGGCGGTGGCGACGTGCATGCCCGACTCCAGCGCCAGTTTGATGTAGTCTATGGCCGGCTGCCCGTCCGCATGGCTGACCGGGGTGTTCTCGAAGAGCACGTCGGCTTCGCACTTGCGGATGAAGTCGAACGTATCCGAGACCAGGGTGGAGGTGATGAGGGTCAGGGGACGGCCGGTCTTGAGCAGTTCGAGCGCGCCGGTCAGGTCCACGCCGACGGGTTTGACCAGCATCCCGTGGCGGGCGGTGGCGATGCCGGTGACGGAGAAGGTGATGTCGTAGCGCTGGCGCAGTTCGTCGCGTTTACGCATCAGCAGCACGGCCAGGGCGCGGCCGACGTTGCCGAATCCGAGGAAGGCGAGTTTGTAGTGGGGCATGGGAAGACTCCTAAAGTTCGGGGGGTATTGGATGTGGTACGTGGTACGTGTTGCGTGTTTCGTTTTGGAGATATAACGCAACACGCAACACGCAACACGAGTCAAACCGGCGGGTAGGGATAAGCGCGCCGATCTCGGGGCGGGTGTGGGTAAACCGGCTTCGCCAGCAGGGCTTTGGCGCGCTTTTGCAGGGCGGCGATCTCGCCGGGGCTGAGGTAACGTCCCAGGTCGGCGCGCAGGCCCGAGGTCCCGGTGAGAGCGGGGGGCAGGGCGGCCAGGGGGATGAGCAGGTCGGGGGGGATGGCTTCCCCGGCAAAGTCCCAGATCACCGTCCGCAATTTGTCTTCTTCGTGGAAGCAGACGCCATGGTCGATCAACCAGATGCGACCGCTTTCGTCCACCAGCACGTGGCTGCCTTTGCGGTCGGCGTTGTTGACCAGCAGGTCGAACAGGGCGGTGGGACGCAGGCGCTGCCGGTCGGTTTCGCTGAAGTTGAAGTAGTGGTAGTCGGGGTCGTATTCGATGTATTGTTGCAGCGAGCCGGGACCGAGAGGCCCGTCGCGCAGGACGGTGAGGGGGACGAGGCCCCAGCCGAGCGCCCGGCTGACGTGGTAGGCAGCCACTTCGCGCCCGGCCAGCGATTCTTCGGGGAAGTCCCAGAGCGGGCGTTCGCCGCGCTGGGGCTTGTAAACCGCCTGGAGGGTTTGCCCGTCGTGGCGCGCCTCCACCAGGAAGGTATAGTTGGAGCCGAGCATGAACTGGCCTTTGAGTTCCAGTTTGCCGTGCAGCAGGGTGGATTGAAGAGGTTCGGGGTCGGGGAGACTGGTCACGGATAAATGGATTAGTGCAGATGCCCGTTCTTCTTGGGGCAAAAATGGCCTTCCGCTTCCATCGGCTGGCCGCACTGCGGACAAATGGGCCGCCCGCGGCTGGAGACTTCCGCTCCCCAGCGGGCCAGGGAATGCGCCTGGTCGCGGCGGCACCAGAAGCGGATCACCCCGGCCTCTTCGGGGTCGGCGTCTTCCACCACAATTTCGCGGGCCAGGATGACCACC
Organism: Anaerolineales bacterium UBA5796; assembly: GCA_002418215.1. Lineage (GTDB taxonomy): Bacteria > Chloroflexota > Anaerolineae > Anaerolineales > Villigracilaceae > UBA5796. The sequence goes on along the minus strand of DIDQ01000049.1, from coordinate 42,762 downwards.
AGGTCGCGCTCTTTGTCGTAGCCCAATCCAAACTCTCCGGTGCGGAAGATTGGTTCGACCGGGGGATTGATGCGCATGTTGTCTTCAGTATAATCGCCGGAAGTACCGCTCATTACCGGGTTTTGCTTGATGAGTTCGGCCAGGAACTGCTCGATAGCGATTGCCAGCGACTGCAACTGGAATTTCTCGATCACAATCGTATAGGTGCGTTCGTTCTGCCAGGCCTGGATGTAAAAGACCCGCTGGCCGGGCTTGCCGATTGCGTCAGCGGTGATATGCGAGACAGGGTCAATGTCGAATTCAAAGCGAGGCATGGGTGCTACTACCTGAAATGGAAATTTTGAGGTAGTATACCAGAAACACCCGATTCACCGCCGCCGCACTTTGGGGTTCATATTAATACCCGCGTTCGCAAATTGCGCTTCGCAACTTCCAAAAAACGCAATTTGTGACCGCTCTGGATATAGCTCATGGTGTGAACGAAAACGATAATGATCCCGCAACAGTCCAATGACGCAAAGGATGATTCTTGTATCTGGGCATGCTTCCTTTTGAGAGTTTCCTTACCCAAGTCCGGCGCGTAAACCGCGCCCATTGGCTTGTGGTTGCGCTGGGATCGTTACAGCTTGTCTCCAGGAAGCAAGTGGGGAATTATGAACTCAACCTGTCCATCATCCTGGGTTTGATCGTTTTGGAAACATTGGCCTTCGAGTTGGCCTTTCAACGCTCCGCCCGGCTCGATACAGACGGACTCGGCCGCCAAAAACACCTGTTGAATTTATTCATGCTCGAAGTGATTGCAGACATCACTTTGATCAATATCGGTATACAGTTTTCCGGCGGCCCGGCCAGCGTCTTGCCGCTGGTGGCAGCCCTGTATATCGGGGTGGTGGCGTCCATCCTGCCGCCTTATCACCTGACAGTTGCGACGCTCTTCCAGATGCTCGTCTTTTTCGGGTTGATGGAGAGTTACCGCCAGGGGTTTCTCTCGCCTCTTTATCCCGGCGCGGTCGTTATCGCCTCCTTCCCCGCAACATTTATCACCTGGTTGGAGATCAGCTATACCCTCATGCTCGGCGCCATCAGCCTGCTGATCTCAGCCAGCACCCGCCAGATAAGGCAAGCCTGGGAACAATCCGAAAAAGAGAGGGTGTTCCTCGATCACTTCAACCGTATCATCGAAGAGGTGTTGGCCACGCCCGATACCCTTGACCTTTACCAGGCCCTGGCCGACCATATCGGCAAGGTGCTCGGTTCAGACAGCGCCTACATCACCCGCTGGGATGAGAATGCAGACGACACCATCCCCGTGGCCGCTTACGGTTCGATGCGGGACGGCTACCGCCAATCGGCGGAAGCCGTGAACCGGAAGAACACGGTCACCCGCAACCTGCGGCTCATCAAAAAGCCGTTGATCATCGAAGACGTTTTCAATTCCCCCTTCCTGGACCCGGCAATTGCTGCCCAATACCCGACCAAATCCGTACTGGGGCTGCCTCTCTTCGATTTCCCCGACCGGAGCTTTACAGGCGCAGTCCTGATCGGTTATGACAGTCCGCATAAATTTACGGATGATGAAGTGCGGCGCGCCCAGCAGGCCGCCAACCTGATCAACCTGATCAACAACCGGATGCGCCTGCAAAGGGACGCCGTCGAACGGGCCACCCTGATGCAGGACCTTATCGGCCAAATTTCGGTCCTGACCACCGAGATGCACCGGGACGCCTTGATACCGGCGGTTGTCGAAGCGGCCCGCAGCCTGCTCAAGGCGCAGCGGGCTGCGTTATATCTCTTTGACTCGGAGACCACCACGATCCAATTTGCGCACTCGGTCGGCCTGTCAAAGGTCTACATCGAGAAGATGGCCCAGGTGGCGCGTCAGTTGCCCGGCGCATCCATTCTCGCTGGCGAAAAACAAATCCTGATCGCGGATATAGCCCAGGATGCCCGCGCTCTCCCGCTCTACGAACTTTTCAACGCCGAAGGTTTCAGGTCCTATTGTGTCTTTTCGATGGAGGCCCACGCCGGCGACGTCGGCGCGCTGGTCGTGTACTGGGACCATCCTCACTCGATGTCGCCCGACGAAATATCCATTGCCCGGCTTTTCACAGACCGGGCCGCAGCCGTCCTGCGGCAGAGTCTCCTGTACCAGCAGGTGGCCAAGCAATCCCTCACCGATCCGCTCACCAGCCTGCCCAACCGCCGCGCCCTCGATATCCGCCTGAGTGAAGAATTCCAGCGGGCAGTCCGTTTTGGACATCCGTTCGCGTTCATCATGCTCGATCTGGACGGCTTCAAAAAAATCAACGATACCTTCGGGCATCTCATCGGGGATGCGGTCCTCAAGCAAGCCGCGGCGGTGATCCATGCCATACTCCGCTCGACCGACCTGGCGGCTCGTTTCGGCGGCGACGAATTTGCCATCATCCTGCCAGAGACGGATTACCGGGCCGCCGAAAACGTATGGGGAAAAATCCGCGTGGCCCTGGAAGGGGCAAAATTGGACCTGCCCGAATCCCGCCAGCTCTACATCTCCGCCTCGATAGGCATTGCGATTTATCCCGACGATGCCGTCACACCCGAATCGCTTGTGGAAATCGCCGACAGGAGGCTGTACAATTCCAAGAGCCGGACGTCTGATCAGATGCTTCCCCTGGAATGACCCCGCCAGTTAATCCCCTGGTCGAAAAGTGCGCTTCTTGCTTCGGCGTAAAGCGCAACTTGTGACTGCGAAGGGTATAATGGCCGTACCCCCAGCACATGCCAAAGGAGCTTAGGATGTACGATTCTCAAAAACTGGACCAGTTAAAACAATCCCTGGAGAAATGGGAAGAGACCTCTCTCCAGAATACGCTCAACAAATTCCCCGAAAGACAGGACAAATTCATCACCACCTCCTCGGAACCGATCAACCGGCTTTACACCCCGCTGGATGTGGCCGACCTCGACTACGAAAGCGATCTGGGACTTCCGGGCGAATACCCTTACACGCGCGGCGTCCACCCGACGCTTCACCGCGGCAAACTGTGGACGATGCGCATGTTCGCCGGTTTCGGCACCGCCGAAGAGACCAACGCCCGCTTCAAGTACCTGCTCAGCCAGGGACAGACCGGCCTGTCCATCGCCTTCGACCTGGCCACCCTGATGGGCTACGACACCGACCAGCCCGAAGCCCTGGGCGAGTTCGGCAAGTGCGGCGTGGCGGTCTCCTCGCTCAAGGATATGGAAATCCTGCTCGACGGCATTCCCCTCGAAAAGGTCTCCACCAGCATGACCATCAACTCCCCGGCGGCGATCATCTGGGCCATGTACATCGCCACAGCCGAGAACCGGGGCGTGCGTCCCGGCCAGTTGCGCGGCACCATCCAGAACGACATCCTCAAAGAGTTCATCGCCCAGAAGGAATTCATCTTCCCGCCGGAGCCTTCCATGCGCCTGGTGGTGGACACGATGGAATTCGGCTCGCGGACGGTCCCGCAGTGGAACAGCATCTCGATCAGCGGCTACCACATCCGGGAAGCCGGCTCGACCGCCGCCCAGGAGTTGGCCTTCACCCTGGCCGACGGCATGGAATACGTCCGCTGGGGCATCGCCCGCGGCATGGATGTGGACGAATTCGCCCCGCGCCTGTCGTTCTTCTTCAACGCCCACAACGACTTCTTCGAGGAGATCGCCAAGTACCGCGCCGCCCGCAGGATCTGGGCCAGGGAAATGAAAGAAACCTTCCAGGCCAAAGACCCGCGCTCCTGGTTATGCCGCTTCCACACCCAGACGGCCGGGTGCAGCCTGACCGCCCAGCAGCCGGAGATCAACGTGGTGCGGGTCGCGGTCCAGGCGCTGGCGGCCGTGCTCGGCGGGACCCAAAGCCTGCACACCAATTCCCTCGACGAGGCCCTGGCCCTCCCGTCCGAATCGGCTGTGACCATCGCCTTACGCACCCAGCAGATCATCGCCGAAGAGTCCGGGGTGGCGAACACGGTGGACCCGCTCGGCGGCAGTTTCTTCGTCGAGGCCCAGACCAACCGGATCGAGGCCCAGGCTTACGATTACTTCCGCCGCATCGAAGATTTGGGCGGCGTCATCCCGGCCATCGAAAAAGGTTTCTTCCAGTCCGAGATTTCGGACGCGGCTTACCGCTACCAGCGCGAGATAGACGAGGGCCTGCGCCGGGTTGTGGGAGTCAACGCCTACGCGGAGAACAAACCGCTCACCATCCCGATCCTCGAAATGGACCCGCAGGGTTACAAGCGCCAGGTCACCCGCCTGGCCGACCTGCGCAAGTCCCGCGATAACGGCCGCGTCGGACAGGCCCTCGACCGGCTGCGGATCGCCTGCCAGGGGACCGAGAACACCATGCCCTACATCATGGAATGTGTCCACGCCTACGCCACCCTGGGCGAGATCGTCGGCGTGATGAAGGAAGTCTTCGGGAAATACGAAGAACCGACCTGGATCTAGGAGCGGTCGGCTTTCAGCGTTCAGTGAAAAAACAAAACAAAAACAGCGACGTGACTTTCATCGTCGCTGTTTTTTTGCTGATGGCTGACTGCTGAACGCTGAAAGCTATCTTGCCAACACCCTCGCCATTTCGAAATACTCCATGTTGGCCGTCCGCTGGGTGTCCAGCACGGTTTCGAGCGGGAGCAGTTCAATATCCCGGCCTTGCAAGCCGACCATGACATCGGTCGCGCCTTCGATCAAGGCCGTGGTGGCGCGCGTGCCGAGACGGGCGGCCAGCAGGCGGTCGAAGGCGGTGGGCCGTCCGCCGCGCTGGATGTGGCCGAGGATCGTCACGCGGGTGGTGAAGCCCACGTCCATCTCATCCAACATGCGGGCCAGATCGGTGGTGCGGATGTTGGACCCTTCGGCCACGATGATGATGGCGTGGGTCTTGCCGCGCCGGTAGGCGTCTTCGACCGCGTCGGCCACATCCTCGACTGCCACCGGGACTTCGGGCACGAGCACGATCTCTGCCCCGCAAACGATCCCGGCCATGACGGCCAGGTAGCCGGAACCGCGACCCATCGTCTCGATCAGGAAAGCCCGGCTGTGGGAGGAGGCCGTGTCGCGCAGTTTGTCCACGGCTTCCATGATGGTGTTGAGGGCCGTATCCACACCGATAGCCATGTTGGTGCCCCAGATATCGTTGTCTATGCTGGCGGGTACGCCGACAACTTTGATACCCTGTTGGGCCAGGGCGTGCGCCCCGTGCAGCGACCCGTCGCCGCCGATGACGACCAGGCCGTCCATCCCGGCCTCGTTCATACGCCGGATGGCTTCGCGCTGGCCTCGGGCTTCCTTGAAGCGCATACTGCGCCGGGTTTGCAGGACCGTGCCGCCGCGCTGCAAGATACCGCCCACGTCGCGGGGACCCATGACGCGGAAGTCGCCGTTGATCAGGCCGTCGAAGCCGTTGGCGATGCCCAGGACGCGGGTATCATGCGCCATTCCCGTGCGGACGATGGCGCGGAGACAGGCATTCATGCCGGGGGCGTCGCCGCCGGAGGTGAGAACGCCGATGGTGAAGGGTTTTTGTCCGTCCATAAAAATTAATTCTCTCGTTTGATCGTATAAGTATCGAAATCACGCGCCAATACCGCCTCCGGGAAAACGGACTGGGCTTCGGCCAGCACGTCCCGTTCGCGGTAACGGCGCGAAATGTGTGTCAGGAACAGCCGTTTAACGCCGGCCTGCACGGCCAGTTCTGCAGCCTGGCGGGCGGTGAGATGGGCGAACTGCTTGGCCATCTCGGCTTCGCTTTCCAGGTAAGTGGATTCGATCACCAGGGCATCAACTCCGCTTACAAACGGGAGCAGGTCATCCGTCCGGCCCGTATCGCCGACGACTGCCAGCCGGGTGCCGGTCTGCTCGGGACCGAGGACCTGCTCCGGGTGGACGACGCGTCCATCCGCCAGGGTAATGGGTTGCCCGTTGACCAGGTCGCGGCGCACCGGTCCCGGCGGGACGCCCAACGCCTGGGCTTTTTCGGGCAGGAACGGGCGGCGGGATTTCTGTTCGAACAAGTAGGCCAGGCAGTCTGGCCCGCGATGTGAAACCTGGAAAGCTGTCACGGTAAAATCGTCGGTTTCGAAGAAAACTCCCGGGCCGATCTCGCGCAGGTAGAGCGGCATGGGCGGTTTGGTGTTGCGCAGGACAACTTTGTAGAGCAGGTCGTGGATGCGATCCAGCGCCCCCCGCCCGGCGAAAATTTCCAGTTCGTCTATCGCCTCCCAGCGCAGGAAAGTGGACATCAGCCCGCCCAGCCCCAGGATATGGTCGAGGTGGCTGTGGGTAATGAGGATGCGGGTCAGTTTTTTGAAGCCCGACCCCGATTGCAGGATCTGTCGTTGGGTGCCTTCGCCGCAGTCAATTAAAAACCGGTATTCGTCGTGTTTTACGATCAGCCCCGAAAGCCCGCGGTGAACCGACGGCGCTGAGGCGGACGTGCCAAGAAAGAGCAATTCGAACAATGTTGAGTCCTTCGTGAAAGTGTCGTGTAATTGTACCGCAAGTTAAACAGACCATTTGTGCTATAATGACTCAAGTCATTTGTAGATGTAGGTCACGCTTACAGCGTGACTTTCCGCTAAAGTTAAGTGTCAGGCTGAAAGCCTGACCTACCTCCCTCCCCACCATGCCTGTCGCCAAAGGTAAACCCTCCACCTCCGCAAAACCCAAAAAGGTCACACCGAAAAAGCCTGCGCCCAAAGGCAAGGCTCCGGCCAAAGCGACCCCGCGGGCTTCGACGCGCAAAGCCGCGCCCCCGCCGCCTGAACCCCAGCCATCGTTCTGGGGCAGCCTTTCGATTGACCGGCGGCTGGATATCGTGGGGATGGTTCTGATCGTCATTGGCGGGCTGACCCTGTTCAGCCTGTTCAGCGCCAGCCGCGGAGCCGTCACCCAGGGGCTGGTCCATTATTTGAGCCTGATCTTCGGCTGGGGCGTATATGCGCTCGGAGTCGGTTTACTGATCGTTGGATTATGGCTGGTGCTGCGTAACCTGGAAAGCATCCCCTCCGTTTCGGTCGAGCGGATGGCCGGCGCGGTCCTGCTTTTCGGCTGGACGCTGGTCGTGTTGCACGCCTTCGCCGGGGATCCGGCCGGGCAGATCCCCGAGCAAACCGGCGGCGGCGCGCTGGGCGGACTGATCGCCCGCCCGATGTGGGTCTGGCTGGGCAGCGGCGGCGCAGCGGTGGTGTTGGTCGCCTGGCTGTTGATCGGCTTGACGATGGCCCTCGACCTGTCGGTGCCGGAACTGATGCGCTGGCTGGCTCCGTTGGGGAAGACGGCGAAAGCGTTCTGGACCTGGGCCGGCTCCCGGCTGCGGAAGCCGGATACGGGTCCCGCGCCGCTCCTGGACGGCGAGTACACGCCCTTCCAACGCGGCGACCTGCCGCAGCAGCCGGTCAGCCTGCCCAACCAGCCTGTCGTCCAGACCGGGCAGCGCCTCTCGCAGCCGGTCATCGCCTGGCAAATCCCCCCATTCAGGGAAATCCTGGACCCCGGCAACGCTCCCTCGGTCAATGAAGAGTTCGTCGAAAAGCGCGCCCTGCTGATCGAAGAGACGCTGGCCTCCTTCGGCGCGCCCTCGCAGGTGGTCGAGATCAACCGCGGGCCGAGCATCACCCAGTTCGGCGTCGAGCCGATGTTCATCGAGACCCGCAACGGGCGGACCCGGGTGCGGGTGAGCAAGATCGTCTCGCTGACCGACGACCTGGCCCTGGCGCTGGCCGCGCCCCGCATCCGCATCCAGGCCCCCGTGCCGGGACGCAGTTATGTCGGCATCGAAGTGCCCAACGAAGAAATGACCCTGGTCTCGCTGCGGGACATCTTCGAGAGCGAGATTTACCAGCGCTCGAAGGCCTCCCTGCGCTTTGCCCTCGGGCGGGACGTGGCCGGGCTGCCGAAGCTGGCCGACTTGAGCAACATGCCCCACCTGCTCATCGCCGGGACGACCGGTTCCGGTAAATCGGTCTGCGTCAATTCGATTTTGACCTGCCTGCTGCTCAACAACACCCCCGACGACCTGCGCCTGATCCTGGTGGACCCCAAGCGGGTCGAGTTGACCGGCTACAACGGCATCCCACACCTGCTCTCGCCTGTGGTGGTGGAGATCGAGCGGGTGATCGGCGCGCTGCAATGGATGACCCGCGAGATGGACAAACGCTACCACGAGTTCGCCCGGATGGGAGCGCGCAACATCCAGGATTACAACGCCCGCATGAAAGCCCAGGGCGCAAAGAAGCTGCCTTACCTGGTGATCGTGATTGACGAACTGGCCGACCTGATGATGCTGGCCCCCGACGAGACCGAGCGCACCATCACCCGCCTGGCGCAACTGGCCCGGGCCACCGGCATCCACATGATCCTGGCTACCCAGCGTCCCTCGGTGGACGTGGTGACGGGGCTGATCAAGGCCAACTTCCCGGCCCGGATCGCCTTTGCGGTAGCCTCCAACACCGACAGCCGGGTGATCCTCGACCAGCCGGGCGCGGAACGTTTATTAGGTCGCGGCGACATGCTCTACCAGGCCCCCGATGCGCCCGCCCCGGTGCGGTTGCAGGGCGTCTTCGTCTCGGACCACGAGATCCAAAAATTGGTGGATGCCTGGCGGATGCAGGCCGGGCAGGCCAGCCCTTACGCCGCCCCCGGCGCGCCCGTGGATGCCGTCCCGGCGACGGGCGTGCCGCTCAAGCAGGTGCCGATGTGGGAGGATATGTCACCTGTCGAAGAAGGCGACCCGTTGATGGGCGAAGCGGTTGACCTGGTGCGGCGCGAAGGCCGGGCGTCGGTGTCCATGTTGCAGCGCCGGCTGCGCATCGGCTACACCCGCGCCGCCCGCCTGGTGGACAAGATGGAAGACGACGGCATCGTCGGCCCGCCCCAGGGCGGCACCGGCGTCCGCGAAGTGCTGGATTACGGTCCCACAGCCCCGCCGAAAGAAGATTAGACCTCGTTCAACAGGTCCACCAGCGCCCGCAGCCCCAGCGCATACGAACGCCAGCCGAAACCGCTGACCTTGCCCGCGCAGACCGGCGAGATCAGCGACCTGTGCCTGAATTCCTCCCGCGCATCCACATTCGACAGATGCACCTCCACCACCGGGATGCCAATGGCCGTCACCGCGTCTCGCAGCGCGACGGAAGTGTGGGTGTACCCGCCGGGGTTGAAAACCACCCCGTCGGCCCAGTCACGCGCCCCGTGCAAGGCGTCAATCAATCCGCCTTCGTGGTTCGACTGCTCGCAAACGATCTCCGCGCCGAGCGTTTCGCCCAGGTCGGTCAGCCAAGCGTTGATCTCCTCCAGGGTCATGCTGCCGTAGATTTCCGGCTCGCGCTTGCCGAGCAGGTTCAGGTTCGGGCCGTGCAAAACAAGGATTCTTTTCATTATGCACCTCGATTCTCGTAAATGGTAATTGGCGAGCGGTAATTACCATCTACCAATTACCACTCACCACTCACCAATCGCCATCTCCAAATCCGGCACATCCACCAGTTCCACCCGGCCGATCTGGGCGGGCAACGCAAACCGCACCACGCCCGCCGATTTTTTCTTGTCCATTTTCATCGCACGGATGAGTTCGCCGCGCGGCAAGTTTTCGGGGACTTCGACCGGCAGCCCCAGCCCTGAGAGCGTTTCCGCCAGCGACTCGGACAACCCGTGGCCTGCCACCGTTAACCGTTCCGCCAGCCTCGCCTCGGCCACCATCCCGACAGCCACGGCCTCGCCGTGCAGCAGCCCAAACCCGCTGACGAGTTCCACCGCGTGCCCGACCGTATGCCCAAAATTGAGCGCCGCCCGGATGCCGCGCTCGTAGGGGTCTTCTTCGATAATTTTCACTTTCACACCCATGCCACGCCGCACGATCTCCGGCAAGCAGGACGCGACTGCATCCCAGCCCCAGGCGCACAGTTCGTACAGCCCCGGGTCGGCGATCACCCCGTGCTTGACGACCTCCGCCAGCCCGGCCCGCAGCTCCCGCCCCGGCAGCGTAGACAGGGTATCCGGGTCGGCCAGCACCAGCCTCGGCGGGTGGAACGCCCCGACCAGGTTCTTGCCCTCCGGCAGGTCGAAGCCGGTCTTGCCGCCCAGCGAAGCGTCCACCATCGCCAGCAAGGTCGTCGGGACGGCGACCCAGTTGACGCCGCGCATGAACGTGGAAGCGGCAAACCCGGCCAGGTCCCCGGCCACGCCGCCGCCCAGGGCCAGGACCGTGCTCTTGCGGTCGAGTCCGGCATCCAGGGCGGCGCGCCAGAGGGCCGTCACCGTTTCGACGGTTTTGTGCGCCTCCCCCGCCGGGATGACGACCTGCGAGGCGACGTAGCCCGCCTTCCGCAGCGACTCCATCACCCGCTCGCCATAATGTACCGCGACATTCATGTCGCTAACCACCAGAACCGGCCCGCTCAACTTGCGGCTTTCCAACATTTCACCAAGTTGATCCAGCCCGCCCTCTCGGACGATCACATCATAGCCCGCGCCCATGCCGCGCAGCCGGTAACGTCCCAACAACCGTTGGATGTCCCAGGCGATATTTTCCGGGGATTGCGAAGCGTCCACCCGCAACAGGAATGAGTTGTAATGCTCCCGCCGCCGTTCCAGCAGGCCGGACAACTTGGTTTCCAATTTTCCAGCCAGCAGCGGACGAGCGGTTTCGTCGCGGCTGAGACGGGCTGCCAGCGTGGGTAAATCCGCTTCGAGCAGGATCACCTTTCCGGTGGATTCGGCCAGGGCGCGGTTTTCGACCCGCAGCAGCGCGCCGCCGCCCAGGGCGACGACCGCCCCGGGGCCGGAGGCGGCCGATTTAAGGGCAGCCGTTTCCAGGTCCCGGAAGAGCGGCTCGCCAAGTTTTGTCATAATCCCTGGGATGCCGCGTCCGGCCATCCGCTCGATCTCTGCATCCAAATCGGTCAACGGATAGCCTAGCGCATCCGCCAAAATCTTGCCGACCGTGCTTTTGCCCGAACCGGACGGGCCGTAGAGGTAGATGTGGGGCATGAGGGTGCGTCGCACCTTTCTAAAAGGGATGGTTCGAAGGTGGAAAACTCTGGTTTGGTGGTTTTTGCCCGGCTGTCAGGTGCGACGCACTCGCGGCGCGGACTACGGCCACCAAATGTGGGGCGTATTATCCATCTTCAAATTCTGCAAATCCGCCTGGCGCAGCGCCTCGAAGCGCGGCCGCATCTCGTCCAGCGAGTCGCCGCCCAGTTTTTCGATCAGCGCTTCGGCCAGCACGAAGGCGACCATCGCCTCCAGGATCGGCACGGCGCGGGGCACCGGGCAAAAATCGGAGCGTTCGTAGCGGGTTGGGCCTTCCTGCCCGGTGGCGAGGTCAACCGTCTGCTGCGGGGTGAGGGTGGTGGCGATCGGCTTCATCGCCGCCCGGACGACGAGCGGCTGGCCGTTGGAGATACCGCCTTCGGTGCCGCCGGCGCGGTTGGTGGGGCGGGTCAGGAGTTGCGAGCTAGTGAGGGCAATCGCATCGTGGGCTTGCGTGCCGGGCAATCGCGCATTCTCGAACGCGTCGCCGATTTCCACGCCCTTCATCGCCTGGACGCTCATCACGGCCTGGGCCAGCCGGGCTTCCAGGCGGCGGTCCCATTGGGCGAACGAGCCGAGGCCGGCGGGGACGCCCAGCGCCACGATTTCGAGCACGCCGCCGAGGGTGTCTTTGCTGTGGATGATCTGCTCGATCCGCGCCCGCATCTTCTCTGCGGCGACGGGATCGGGACAGCGCACGTCGTTTTTCTCCGCCGCCTCGAACCGGACCCGGTAACTGCTCCCGCCAAGATCGGCCTCCACCTCGCCGATGGACTTCACGTACCCGCCGACGGCGATCCCGAATTGCGACAGGAAATGCTTGCAGACCGCCCCCGCCGCGACCCGCATGGCCGTCTCCCGCGCCGACGAGCGTTCCAGCGCGGGACGCAGGTCGCGGTAGCCGTACTTGACCGCGCCGGTCAGGTCGGCGTGGCCGGGACGAGGCGCGGTCATCGGCTCGACGGCTTTGCCCTTCCATTTGGCGTGGTCGGCGTTTTCGACCAGCAGGGCGATCGGCGCGCCGGTGGTCTCCCCGGCCATCACCCCGCCCAAAATCTGGACGGCGTCCTTCTCGATCTTCATCCGTCCGCCGGAACCGTAGCCTTTTTGGCGGCGGGCCAGTTCCAGGTCAATGGTGGACGCGTCCAGCGGCAGCCCGGCGGGGATGCCTTCGAGGATGGCGGTCAGGGCCGGGCCGTGGGATTCGCCAGATGTGAGAAATCTTAGCATGATGGTCTCCGTTTTGGGTAATTGAGGATTGGTAAATGGTAATTGAAATATGAGAATTACCACTTACCATTTACCAATTACTCCATAGCATGATACAGAGCCGTTCGATCCGGGTTTCGCCCGGTCCAAACCTCGAAGGCCAGGGCAGCCTGCTCGATGAGCATCCCCAGGCCGGTGACGGCAGGACATCCCTGAGCACGAGCGTCTTTGACCAGTTTCGTCTCGCGGGGATTATAGACCAGGTCGTAAATTGAAATATCCGCTGGCAAGGGCAAGTTTTCTGGCAAGGGAGATTGAGCGATATTCGGGAACATGCCAGCGGGAGTTGAGTTTACCAAAAGGCGGAAAGATGAAAGATGAAAGATGAATTCGTCGTAACTCGCAACTCGCAACTCGCAGCCTGGGAAGGATGACGCCAGTTCTTCGGCCTGTCCGAGGCGGCGGGCTGAAACCGTGACATCCCAGCCGTCGTTGGCGAGGGCGTAGACGACCGCACGGGCTGAGCCGCCAGCACCGAGCACGAGAGCGGATTTACGATTGGTAATTAGTAATTGGTAATTATCGTTCTCCAATCCCCAATGACCATTTACCATAAACCGCTTCAAATCTGCCAGGAACCCCGGCGCATCCGTATTATCGCCAATCAGTTTGCCGTTTTGCGCGAAAACCGTGTTGACCGCGCCGATAGCCTGGGCCGAGGGCGTGAGTTTGTCCAGCAGGGGGATGACGGCCTGCTTGTGCGGGATGGTCACGTTCAGGCCGTGGAGTTCGCCGCGGCGGAGGCGGGCGAGCAGGTCTTCCAGACCCTGCCGGTCATCGGGTGCGACGGGAAAAAGGGAATAATCGCCTTCCAATCCGCACGTTTCCAACGCTGCGGCGTGGAGCTTGGGCGAGAGCGAGTGGCCGAGAGGGTAGCCGGTCAATCCCAGTTGGAAAGTTTGAAGGTTTGAAGGTTGAAGGTTCACAGTGATAATCGGTCTTGGCTATTCGGAATTCGAGTATCGAATACCGGGTTATCGTAATTTTCCCAATTCATCGAAAAAATTGGGGAAGGTCTTCGACACGCAGCCGGGATTCTCGATCTCGATCCCCGGCACGCGCAGGCCGACCAGCGAGAAGGCCATGGCCATGCGGTGGTCGTTATACGTTTGAACGTTGGAAGGTTGCAGGTGGAAGGTTGGATAGATGGTCATGCCGTCTTCGAATTCATCAACTTGCGCACCCAATCGCCTTAACTCGGCGCAGGTGGCGTGGATCCGGTCCGTCTCTTTGACCCGGGCCGAGGCGATCCCCCGGATGCGGGTCGGCGTGGAGGCGAATGGCGCAATCGCTGCCAGGGTTTGGGCCGTGTCGGGGATGTCGCCCATATCCATATCGAGACCCCGTAATTCTGATGTCCGGGTAATGAGTATCGAATTATCGCTTTCCCGAACTTCACAACCCATTTTTTCGAGCACATCCAGAAAGCGGATGTCGCCCTGCACGGATTTGCGGGAGATGTTTTCGACGCGCACCGTCCCGCCGCAGAGAGCCGGGGCGGCGAAGAAGTAGGAGGCGGCGGAGGCGTCGGATTCAACTTGGTAAGTGGTAAGTGGTAAGTGGTAAGTGGTTAGCGGGACAGAGAAGAATTGGTATCCATCCCGCCGGACTTCGACGCCGAAATCCCGCATGATGGACAGGGTCATGTCCACGTAGGGCTTGGAGTTGAGTTCGGTGCTGACTTCGATCTCGACCGGAGATTGGGCGCAGGGGGCGGCCATCAAAAGAGCGGATAAGAACTGGGAAGAAATATTGCCTGCGATACGGGTTTTGCCGCCGGGTAATCCAGATGCCAGGATTTTTACGGGGGGGCAAATGGCTGGCTGCTGACCGCTGACCGCTTCCACTTTTGCGCCCAATTGACCCAACGCTTCCACCAAATCCCCGATCGGGCGTTCGCGCATCCGGGCGTCGCCGTCGAGGGTGTATTCGCCGTGGCCGAGGGTGAGGAACGCCGAGAGGAAGCGCGCCGCTGTCCCGGCGTTGCCGATGAAGAGGTCGGCTTTCTCGGCCGGGATGCGCCCGCCCAGGCCGGTGACGGTCATGCGTGAGGCTTCGGGATCGAGGGAGATGTCGAAGCCGAGGCGGGTCAGCGAGTCAGCGAAGTAGCGCGAGTCATCGGAGAAGAGGGCGTTTTCGATAATGGTGGTCCCGTCCGCCAGGGCGGCGATGAGCAGGGCTCGGTTGGTCAGCGACTTGGAGCCGGGGACGCGGACGGTGGCGCGGAGGGGGTGGGGGATGGGGGTGATGAGCATGGGGTGGGTGAGTGTAACGTGTTGCGTGATTGGTAATTGGTTATTGGGTGAGCGTTTGATAATGAGTTTGGGCGTGGTCGAGCCTGGTTTTGAGTTGTTCAGGGTCGTTTGCGATAAGGGCGAATTTAATCATGGCGATCTGTTCTTGCAGGCGGTCGAGGGCGTCGAGGAGGTTGTCGCGGTTGGATTGGAGCACGCCGAGCATCATGCTGGACGGGGTGCCTGCCAGCCGCGCCGAGGAGCGGAATCCCGGGCCGACGAGGGGCGCGGCGTCTTCCGGGGTGGCGAGGGCCAGGGCAGACGAGAGCAGGTAGGGCAGGTGACTGGTGGCGGCCAAGACCCGGTCGTGAGAGGCGGCGTCGAGCCAGAGCGGGCGCGCCCCGAGGGCCTCGACCAGTTGCAAGGCGGCGGACCGGGCGCGGTCGCTGGTGCGCGGCAGCGGAGTCAGCACAAAAGGAGCGTCGCGGTAGAGGAAGCGTTCGGCGTTTTCGAGCGAGAGCCGCTCGCGTCCGCAGATCGGATGTCCGCCGAGGGGGTCGAAGTTGGCGGGCAGGGTCTCAAGGGCGGCGACAATCGTCCGTTTGGATGAGCCGAGATCGAGCACGATGCAGGGATGCTGGATGTAGTCCGGTAGGCGGCGGATCCAGTCCAGGATGGTGGGGACGGGGCAGGCCAAAATAACGAGGTCGGCTTCGGCCAGGGCTTTGGCGGGATCGCTCTCGGCGACGTGGACGATCTCTTGGCGGCGGGCAAGTTCGAGGGTCGCGAGGTCCGGGTCGAGGGCGCTCAGGCGGCGGCAGCGCGGTTTAACGGAAAGCGCCAGGGAGCCGCCCATGAGTCCCAATCCAATAATCGCAACGTTGGCGTCTTTGAGCGAAAAGCCGGGCTTATCCATGGGCCGGGATTGTGACCGTGGCCAGGCGGCGGCCCATAACTTCGGCGATCTGGCTGACCTGGCGGACCATGGCGGCGAACTTTTCGGGCTTGAGCGACTGGCGTCCGTCGGAGAGGGCGTGGGCCGGGTCGGGGTGGACCTCGACGATCAGGCCGTCGGCCCCGGCGGCGACCGCAGCCCGGGCGATGGCGGCCACGTAGTCGAAATGGCCGGTGGAGTGGCTGGGGTCGAGGATGACCGGCAGGTGGGTCAGGCTCTTGAGCACCGGGACGGCGTTGATGTCGGTGGTATTGCGGGTGGCGGTCTCGAAGGTGCGGATGCCGCGCTCGCAGAGCATCACCTGTTTGTTGCCGCCCGCCAGGATGTACTCGGCAGACATGAGCAGTTCTTCGATGGAAGCCGACAGGCCACGCTTGAGCAGTACGGGCGTCTGGGTCTCGCCGACGGCCCGCAGCAGGTTGAAGTTTTGCATGTTGCGGGCGCCGATCTGCAGCACGTCCACGTATTTGACCATCAGGTCCAGTTGCACCTGCGACATGATCTCGACCACCACCGGCAGGCCGGTCTGCTGGCGGGCTTCGGCAAGCAGTTCGAGGCCTTCTTCGCCGAGACCCTGGAAGGCGTAGGGGGAGGTGCGGGGCTTGAAGACGCCGCCGCGCAGGGCGTTGGCCCCGGCTTCCTTGACGGCGTGGGCCGTTTCGAGGATCTGCGAGCGGGACTCGACCGAGCAGGGTCCCGCGACGAGGGCCAGTTCGTCGCCGCCGACGGTGAACCCGTCGAGGGGGAAGACCGAGGGCTCGGGGTGGAACTGGCGTGAGGCGAGTTTGTAGGGCTGGGTGATGCGCTGCACGGCTTCGACTCCTTCCATAACCTCGAATGTGTCGGTGGGCAGGCTGTGGGTCTCGCCGATGGCGCCAATGATAGTCGTTTCGACGCCCTGCGAGAGGTGGACGGCCAGCCCGACCGATTTGATTTTCTCGATAACGCGCTCCACGTCCTGGGGCGTGGCGGTGGATTTCATGATGATCATCATGGTGTTGCTCCTTTGGGGTAATGAGGTAAAGTAGGTAATGTAGACAAGTAAACAGGGAGACAGGTAGCCGGGTAGGCGGGAACGTGCTTGCGTGCTTACCTGTTTACGTGTTTACTTTATACGTGTCTACTTGTTTACTGGCGACCAAGTCTGGCCTTAACGCGGTTGCGCCTCGCAAATACACGTGCTGGACTTCCGCCTGCGGCGCGTCGGTGTTCCAGTGGACGAGCACCCGGATACACATCGGCAACCCGTCCGGGACGGGGATCTCGCGGGCGCACACCATCGGGACGAGGTCCCAGCCCATTTGACGGGCAGCCAGCGCCGGGTAGGCCGAAGCGATATCCCCGGTGACGGTGAACATGGCCGAGGCGACGTCCTCCGTCCGCAGGGTGGGATTCGCCGACAGGATGGCAGCCAGCAGTTCGCGGGTGGCCGACAGGATTTGCGTCTCTTCGTCCGCGCTGACGGTGGTCGCGCCGCGGATGCCGCGCAGGGTCATAAGTGCCTCCTTTCGCCCCCGGTCTCGATACGGACTTCGTCCTACTCGACCAACGGGGAACGGGTAAACAAAAAGAGCGGGCCGCTTGGCTCGCTCTCTGGATACACGGGTATGCGTCTGTTTCTGCCTACCGCTTAAGCGCCGCCAACGGCAACCGGGACCGGGAGCCGTAAAAGTAATACGCAAAATAGAAGCGGACAGGAGTTGTCATATTGGGCAGTATTCTATGACGGAGAGGGAGATACGTCAAGAGGAAATCCAAACCTGATATTTTATTTCGGCATATTCTTGCGAAGCATTCCGATCGTTTCTGTAAGGATTACTTGTCACCTGGCATAAGAGCCAGTCACCGCGTCCGGCATCTGCCATGACCACTGCCGGGCGGAGTTTCGTCCCGGATAGGTCCGAAAATGGGAAGGGGATTACAACGACGGAAGCTGGGCCAGGTGTGACCATGCTTCATCCTCCTCAGGTCGCAACCAATCAACAGCCAGCGCGGCTTCGCTCAAAAGTGCCAGATTAAAAGCATCTTCTGTCGGTTCTTCGTTAAGGATCGTGATGATCACTCGCCGCTTTTTCGGCAACTTGATCGGCTCCAGGATCCTCAACTGGCCTTTCTCGTCCGTCACCGCCTCGATTGTTTGAAGCATTACGCGCCTCGCTTTCTTTGTACGATCCGGTGGAAGTGTAAACTCATTATACCCCGGCAGCTTGAGCAAATCTCAGATAAGCTCCAAGCAGGCGCGAAAACGAGGCAAGCATCGGTAGTTTCATTTGGCTAAACGACTTGTTGCCGCAGAATCTTCTCCATCGCCTTTCCTTTTGCGAGTTCATCAACCAGTTTGTCCAAATAGCGTATCTTTTGCATCAGCGGATCTTCGATTTCCTCCACACGGACACCACACACCACGCCTTTGATAAGCGAACTATTTGGATGAATGGCCGGCGCTTGAGCAAAAAAGGTTTCAAGATCGTGTTCCTGTTCGATTTGCTGCTGCATGTCTGCCTGGTTATAACCGGTCAACCAACGGATGATTTGGTCAACTTCTTCTTTCGTGCGATCTTTGCGTTCTGCCTTTTGAATGTATAGAGAGTATACATTGGCAAATTTCATTCCAAAAACCCGATTGTTGGACTTGTTATTCACTGTTAAAACTCCTCATAACACTTTTGACTCTACTGCAAAAACCTTAACGCAAAGTCGCCACGTTACAAAGGCGCAAAGAAAACCTGTTTTTGTTCCCAAAACGCACTTTTTCGCTTGTCAACGGCGATTTGCGCAAATTTAATTTACAAAACTTGGCGACTTTGCGGCTCGGCGTCTTAGCGTTAAAGGTCTTGACCTTTTTGCAGGGGAGTCGCTTTTGCTTGGCGCAAATTATACCCAGGGCGGTTGAAAATTGCGCCTTTTTTACGAGATAGAATGCGCAATTTTCAACCGTGGGCATGATATATGTCTCCCCTCCCCAAAGTTCAACAAGGACGATTTCCCCGCCTGCCTCGCCGGACAGGAAGCCAGATCCGCTCGACCGGCATCCCCCATGAAAGAAGGAGACCTATCGCCTTTCCCAAGACCCGGGGCTTTTTTCATTCAGTTTTCCGCTTTATCCTTGATACTGCTGTTTATCGGTAGGCGGAGCTTTCATTGCGTATTCTCAGGAACCCCGCCATCCCTAGAAAAAGGCACATCAGCGAGAGGATCAAAACCGGCCAATGGCTGTTCAGAAAAAGAGCCACGCCTGTAATCACGTTCATCCATCTTGAAGTGAGCAGAATCGCGTATGCGACCATCATTGCCAGAAGTAGCCATTCATAGGCTATTTGATAGCTCTGTCTTAACTGTTGGCGCTCTCGCTCATTGTAAGCATGGCTCCCGCCTATCAGACCGCCAAGCACAGCGATGCTCAACATGAATGAGAGGAGTTCGCCACCTCGTATCAATGGAAGTGCAACACTGAATGCACCGACCACTACGGCCAGAATGAGCATTGTGCGGTAACTCATTCGACGCCCGATGTTTGTGTTCACACGAACCATCCTTTCCTGAATTCGTATGCGCTCTTTCCGACGCCTTCATGTAGCGCAACTTCTGCAAATACTTTAGCTCTTCGCTCCGCCTAACTCGCGATTCGGCAATTCGCATAACGCCTTTTCGATAAACCGCATAACGTCCCAATAGCGTTTCAGCGGCCCAGGATCAATATCCGCTGAACAAATTATATGTCTCCCCTCCCCAAAGGTCAACAAGGACGATTTTCCCGCCTGCCTCGCCGGGCAGGAAACCAGGCCCGCTCGACCGGCATGCCCCCTGAAAGAAGGAACCCCACTGCCTTTTTCGAGGCCTGGGGCTTTTTTCATTCAGTTTTCCGCTTTATCCTTGATACTGCTGTTTATCGTGGCTGGCTTCTCCTATGGTGAAAATGTCTCATTCAGATTCTGCTTGACTTGATCAGCATTTGGTTCCAAGCAGGCGTGAATGTTTGGCTCGGTATCAGGAACAACTATGGTCTGTCCCAAAGTGGGACCATCGTCCGTGATGACACCAAGATGGAGCGGCTGAAAGTTACATGATTCAGATCGAACCATAAGGACAGCCGCTGTGAGATCGAAAATCTCAGCTGTCTTAAGCCCCCAGGTATCGAACATAATGTCGTAGAGGTCTACAACCATATTGGCTTTATCATCACCCTGGCGCCATGGGCGGATATCATCCTGACTTAATAGCACTTTATGGGTGGCGTCAAGCGGAACCATATAAAGTTCCAGGCCAGACTCGAATACTTCTTTTGCGGCTTGCGGGTCGGCTATCATATTCCAGTCTGCAACCCGGTTGTCGGAGTCGCGGATCAGACCTGTTATGTTGCCGGGGACATACACCGCGCCACCCATGAAGTAAACAGCCGAAATATTATCTTTGATCGCCGGGTCGAGACGTAGAGCCTGCGCCAGATTGGTAAAAGGTCCGCTCGCAAAAACAGTTACGGGTTCCGGGGATTGATTAATAATCGAAACCATCAATTCAGGAGCATTCTGGAACGGATACGTTTTGTCAGCATTCGGCAACGGATAATCCCAGAAATTGTCGCTCAGTTGGCGCAACCAATCGGGGAAAGGCGTGCCTCCTGCCAAAGGCCTATCCTGTCCTGCGCCAAGGGGAATATCCCTAATTCCAAACATATCCAGCGCACATCCTATATGCTGGATGTACACATCGGGGTGCGCTTCACCATAGGAAATGGTTATAGCCTCAACGGATATGTCTGGCTGGCTTAGCAAATAAAGAAGCGCTGCCGTCCCATCACGACTGCCATCATCGTCAAAGATCAGAAGCATCTTCCTGGATAACGATGCCGGCCCAACAGTCCCGGCAGGAGTAGAGACAGCCATTCGCGTTGATGTTGGCGGAACAGACGTGCATGTATCTGCTACAGTTGGAATGTCTGGAATGTCTGGAGAGGCACTCACTACCCTTATCAAAGCCAATAGGATCAAACCCACAACATTGGCTGCGATCCACCAGCCTGCCCCGGACAATCGTCGCCGCAGCAGCAGCCATTGTGCGAACCCGATTGCCAGCCCGATCACGAGAAACATCAGATCGAAAGTCAGGAAACGGTTTGTCAGGTTCAGCCAGCCAGGTATAAGAAACAGCAGCATTCCAAGCAGCCAGCCTCCCGCGGTAGCGGGCACCCACCATCCCATACGTGGCAGGTAACGGCGCAAAAACGCATATTGCAATGCGCCTGTCACAAGACCGACCATGGGAATAAAGGTGTAGGTAGACAAATAATCTTCCGTAATGTGGCGCACCCCATTCACATAGATGTAGTCACCGACCATCTGTGTAATGATGCTCTGGACGATAATGTCGAGGAAAAGGGCAACGGGGATACATAAGAACGACAGAACCATCCAGGTGGGATAAAAAAACCAGCGGGGTTTTCCGTTATTCGTGCTCATCCTGATGGTCCCTTTTGCTTTGTGCCATACCGTGCCCAACGAGACTGTCGAAAAACCCGTGGTTCGAAAAATGTTCAAAAAAAATCTCCCACAACAGGCTAAAAAATAGCCAAAATCTTACCAAAATGTTGTGCGGAGCACCGAAAACCAGTCGTTTTTTGGCGTTTCCTTCCCACTTTTCAAAGATCAGTTTTTGAAAAGGGACTTTTTCGACAGTTTCAACGGCTTGAGTTATTAGAATGTCCTTGTTTGGGGCGTGACATCATTGGTAGTCGCTTTTTGTTTTACCAAGATGCTTTTCTATCACTTTCTTGACGTATTCGGGAATCGGAAACTGATTTTGAGCCGCCGATACCTTGAGTTTTTCGTACAACTCGACTTCGTTTTCATCCCACAAAATATCTGTGCGTCTTACTTCTCTGAGTGCAACATGAACATAGCTTTCAGGGTTTGCCCAATAGCATTTCAAACAAACTTGCGAAGACTTTTCGTTTTGCCAGTTGGCGCAATGCTCGCATGACCATGATTTTGCCCGATTGCAAGAACCACAAACCAGCATGAAATCTTTTGGATTTAATTCGTCTTGTCTATCTCCTGCAACTTCATAGGGGACTCGATGGTCAACTTGTAAATAGCGTTGTTCAAAAGAACCGTTGCAAATCGAACATTTGCCCCCGCTTTGGGCATACAGTTCATCTCTAAAATGCTTTGGGAAAGTTTGCCTGCCTCCCAATCTGCCTTTCTGAATGCTGTTTATGTCGCCAAATCGGTAAGCGGCTATTGTGCGTCCTTCGCTGTCTTTCACTCGAAATGTTTCAAGTGGAATACCGAACTCTCGTACATCGCGGGCGGCTCTGGGCGGATGATTGTAACCATATTGTTTTTCGAGTTGTTCAGTAGTGACAAATCCATTTTCAAGGATATGTTCAATGACAATACGGGCGCGTTTGTTGGCAATGTTTTCGAGAAGTTTTCTTATCTTTTTATGTTCGGCTGATTGGGGCATGATGAAAGGCTGGTTGTTTAGAATTCAAAAAGTGCGGGCTGGCGGATAACATGATTGGCGATGACTTCAGTTGGCGCAATATGCAATTTTTGGACCAGGTTATTGGAAAGATAAACCGATTCAAAAGTTACATCCTCCCTGCCAAGAAGCGTCGCTTGCGTAGAGCGTCCCGCTTCCACTTCAAGGCGATACACGCCTAATTCGTCAGGTAAGTTCTGTCCATAAGATTTTTTGCCTGTGCGCCCATCGTAACTGAGAATAAAGGGGACGTTCCTGCTATTCAATTTTTTCAATTCATGCATGAACTCATCAAAATCAATTCCGCTAAAATAACGAGGGTCGCCTGTGGCACAAACGCCCTGATAAGGCGGATCCATATAGACTAAATCTTCTGATGTAGCCTTTTTCAAAACTTCCTTGTAATCTGCGCTGGTCAAAGTTGTTTTATTCTGCAAAAGATTGGAGACCGCAAAAATATCATCTTTCATTTGTCGCGGATTGCGTCCCAGCCTGCGATTGTCGGGGCTTTGATTGAAATCTCCGTTTGCGTTGTATCTTACAGATGCCTTAACGCAGCGAGCGAGCAAATACAGCAAATAATCGGGGCGTTTGGTCTTATTGAAATTATCACGGACACTGTCGTAATACTGCCGCTCATTTCCTTGCTGTTCCAACCATAATTTTTCATACTGAGCAGAAATACCGTCAGGGTTATGGATAATTTCATTCCATAAAGCCATTAAAGGCTGGTTGACATCGTTTAAGTGGAACTTGGACGCTTTGCCATGCGCCGCCGCTGCAATTGAAATTGCGGCTGAACCAGAAAACGGCTCAAAAAGAGTTTTGATTCCAGGCAGGAAAAACGACAGGATATATTTTGCCAAATTACGCTTGCTGCCTTGATACGGTATCGGGTGCGGAATTTTCATTATCTGATCTCTCCACCGTTATTTTACTCTATCTCCCTGACACGACTATGGAAGAGGCTGCCATTGCCGTAGGGCTGTCAGTGACCCGACAGCCCCCGCACAAACCAGTGTTATGTTAGTCCCCGCGGGGGAGCTTGCCGGAGCACCCCGGCGTGACGGTTACGCCTCGAAGCGTACTGAGCGGCTTCCTTCTTCAGCGGAGGCGTATCCTTGGGGCGATGCCGCTACCGGAAACACTGACAGGGCGTGGATGTCTGGGTCGAAGGGACGACCTTCGAGACACACCACGCTGTGTTGGGCGGTACTCACCTGGATGGCTCTTTCAACGCCTGCTCGATATCCTTTACCCGATGGTAGCTGGAGTGACCGTCAAGATCGAAAGGCCATTCCGGTCGGCGTTCCCTGCCGCTGAACCATTCTTCGGGCGCCTCTTGAAGTGCAACCAGTACATCCTCTTGAACTTGCCTGTGCCAGGCTAAAACCTCCTGCGGGGAGCGATCCCGCCAGCGTGCGTAGATGAGATGGTTTTCGTCAGTTTCATTCAGCCCTCTCACCTCTACTGGCATAGGTTGTTTCTTGATTTTTCTGACCACGTCGGCCTTAAAATGAGTAATATGAGCCAGTGCATCTTTCACAGTCCAGGGGTCCTTGGTCTCAGGCCTGGGTAGTAACCGATCCCAATCCCCATCGGCAAGGTTGCTGACCAGATGATCGAGGAGTTCAAACTCCCGGATAGTGCGCTCGATAACATCCTCGCGATTGTGACGCATAATATCGAAACCTCCTGTATATTCTAATCCTGCCTGCGCATTGACTGTGCGTACCGCTCATCTGCCCCACGGCCTTTTTCGAGACCCGGGCTTTTTTCATTAAACATTATCGGTGATAACACGCAA
>DIDQ01000049.1:0-18925 GCA_002418215.1 Anaerolineales bacterium UBA5796 | reverse complement strand
TCAGGGCAGGCTCCTTCGGCAAGCTCACATCGTCCCGATGTCCTTCGGGAGGACAACGCCTTCGGGACGTTCTTCCCAATTGCCGATAAAGTCTATTCAATTTTCCGCTTTGCCCTTGACGCGGCTGTTTATCAGTGGACAACTACGAACTTGCCAGAACGTCGGCTATTGGCGTAAAGCCTTACTGACAAACTCGCGCCGTGACGACTTCGCCAACGATAAGCGTGATGTCATCTCCTAATTATTTGTGAATATTTTTATAGTGCAATGCTACAACGCCTGAGCGAAACGTTTTTGATCCGATAAGTTCCAAGGTAAGATTCTTACCCGATTCGAACAAGCGGGGACCTTTTCCTGCAACGATCGGCTGAATGAGAAAATGATACTCATCAATCAGCCCAGACTGAGCGAGTTGCGATGCAATGTTCAACCCGCCGACGGATATATTTTTGCCCGGCTGTTGTTTCAGTTTCACGATCTCTTCTTGAAGATTTGAGCGCAGAAGCGTTGTGTTATTCCACTCCACGCTCCTCAATGTTGTGGAAAAGACGATCTTCGGTATCGAATCGAACGTGCGGGCAAATTCGTTGGTCGCTTTTGATTCCGATTGATTCATGGCGACATCGTGCCAGTACGGATACATCAGATGATACGTGTTGCGCCCGAAGATTTCAATGTCTGAATCCCGCAGTAGCCCGGTAAAGTGCTCGTGCAGTTCGTCGTCGGCGACAACCGATTCATGTCCGCAGCAGCCGTCAATGGTGATATTGATGGCAAAGACAACGTTTCTCATTATTTGATTTCTCCTTGTCTGGGGCGTGGCGGAGGCGTATCCTTGGGACAGGCCTCCGGGGTGAGAGCCTCCGGGTTGGACGGCCATCCCAATGGGAGGCGCTTCGTGGCCTCGCCTTTCCCAGGACCCGGGGCTTTTTTCATTCAGTTTTCCGCTTTACCCTTGACACGGCTGTTTATCGGTGGGCGGCTTTGAGTTGCGCCAGACATTAATTTCATCCACCAGCCTCTTCCAATTGCTCTTTTTGCAAAAAGGCTTTTATACTTTGAAGGGTTTCAATAAGTGTATCAAGTTCTTCAAGATCAATAGTGAGATTCGCACCACCATTACCGCCAAATTCAGAATACAAATTTATGCTATTACCATCTAACGAGTAACTTAAGTCTTCAGTTATTTTTGTTGGTGTCATAGCATTCCCCTTTTTAATTATTATAGGTTCTTTGATTTGTTCTTTGACGAAATATTTCTTAGCGATATACGCTGGCAAAGTAAAGGAAACAAGAATAACAAGACCCAAGCCAACAAGGAATTCCATGCCAGAAAATTTCCATATGTAGTGGCAAAGCGAGAAAATCATCAAGACAATACCCATAATTTGCGTTCTGAGCGCAACTACTCGCATTGTTCCTTGAGGATATTCCTTGTTACTAGGCGCGCCACACAAGTAATACAACCATTTTGGCGGGGCAATGATTTTTTCCAAGTCTTCTGAAAGCAGACCTCGATTTGACATTGTACGGGCTGTTATAAAGTAGCCACCTAGCCAAAAAAAGATCGCCAATATTGGCAAGAAAAACATCTTTACATTTCCTCATGAAGGCTATTTGTATTAGCCATGTATTTCTCTTTTAGACCTTTGCTACAAAGGCAGCGGCCCAACTCGCGATTCAGCGGTTCGCATAATACCTTTTCGACAAACCGCATAACGTCCCAACAGCGGTTCGGGAGTGGCGGCGGGGTGGGCAATAGCATCCCCGAAGCGTAGCGGAGCGGGACTGCCCCGCCGACCATAATTAGGCGGCTTTCTTATGAATAAAATGCTTCCAAATTCTTCTCGCATTTACTTGCAGGATCAAACAAATTCATCTCTTCCTCCGTTGGAACTTGAATTATCTCAGCCCATCGCAAAATATCTTCCCGTTTTATTGGTGGATTTTCCATACCGCGGCGCTGAATACGTTCAAAAAGTATCTCAGGAGGTGCAGATAAGTAGTGCAATTCGACAGCAGCACCAAGTTTGCGCGCACCCTCACGCAACGTGTCTCGCTCGGATTTCCCCCATGTTCCCCATTCGATAATGACCACGAGACCGAGTTTGAGTAGTTTTTGACCTAACTTCCATTGTAGTGCTTCAATCCTTGCTCGACTTTCTTCATCGTAAAGATTGATAGAGAGTCTGTCCATCCATTCATCTGGAGAAAGGCGAACAGCGTCTAGGCTTTCCTCAAGGCACTTTGCTAAAGTGGTCTTTCCTGAACCTGGTAGACCACAAATGATAATTAATCTAGCACTATTATTTAACTTTTTCATTATGTTTTCAAGACCTGATTAGCATTTGCGCCAGCAGCCCAACTCGCGATTCACCAGTTCGCACAACGCCTTTTCGGTAAACCGCATCACGTCCCAATAGCGTTTCAGCGGCCCAGGATCAATATCCGTTGAACAAATTATATGTCCCCCCTCCCCAAAGGTCAATCGGGAGGGACGCCCCCGCTTGCTCCCAAAAATCGCAAATTTCAGCCGCCCTGGGTATAATCACACTTCGCGAGGAAACCATGACCTTTTCAGACAAAATCGAAGAATGGATCAAGGAAGTCGAGGCCCGGCCCGAGTCGGCGCTGACCCTCATGCGCCTGATCGCCAACCGCCTGCGCGACCTCTCGGAGCGGGACGAGCAGTTGCTGGCCGAGAACATCGCCCTCCAAAACGGGACCCGGGTCGAGGAGTATCAAAAGCGCATCGCCCACCTCGAATACCAGCTCGACCTGCTCAAACGCCACGTCGGGGCCGAGGGCCTCACGCTGCCCGACCTCCCCGCCGAAGCGGAACGGGCCGTCAGCGCCAGCCTGCTGGTCTACAACGGCCAGGGGCGCATCTTCCGGGTGGAAGCGGCAACGGATGGAGCCGCAAAACTGGGCCGCATTGCGGGCAGCCTCTCCACCGACCACGAACCGCCCCGCCTGCTGGCCCTGCCGTCCAATGAAGAAGCGCTGCTGTTCTTTTCGTCGGGGCGGGTGGGCACGCTTTCGGTCGGCGACCTGCCCCTCGTCGAGACCGGGAACGCCTGGGAGTGGGACCAGGCCGCCCTGCCCGACGAACCCCGTCCCGGCGAGACGCTGGTCTGCGTCATCCCCTTCTCACGCCTGCCGGTCTCCGAATATTTCGTGCAGGTCAGCCGCCGCGGCTGCGTCAAAAAGACCATGACCTCCCTGGCGCAGTCCATCCTCGGCAACCGGTACCTCGGCAAGGGCACGCTCGGCAAGTCTGACCAGCCCTTCGAGCTGGCCCTGTGCGGCAGGGGCGGGCGGCTGGCCTTCGTCACCTGCGAGGGCCGCCTGCTCGGCCTCGACGTGGACGGCCTGTCGTACACCGCCGAGGAGCGCATCCGCCTCTCGGCCACCGATTTCGTCATCGCCGCCTTCACCCCCCGCCCCGAAGACGCGCTCATCTTCATCACCCAAAACGGCAAAGTCCTCCACCGCGAGGGCCAGGCGCTCGAACCGGCGAAATCCCCGTCGGCCAGGGGGCAGGCGCTCATCCCGGCCAACCGGCTCGAACAGGGCATCCGCTTCATCGGGGCGGCGGCGTTGCGGGATGGGGAGCGGATCGCAGCGTTGGACGCCTCCGGGGCGATCAACGTCTACGACGCGGGAGCAGTGACCGGGTCCGGCACGCTCGGGACCGGGGGCCTGATCCTGTCCATCGGCGTGGTCCCATCCCAAAGCGGGACTCCGGGGGGCGCATGAGCCTCAAAGTCGGCCTGGATTTCGGCACCTCCAACTCCGGCGTGGCCGTCTACGACGGGACGCGGGTCCGCCTGCTGCCGGTGGATCCCAAGAACGTGCTGCCCGAAGTCATCAAGACCGTGCTGTATATCACCCGGGATTACCGCGCCCTGATCGGGCAGGAGGCGGTGGAGGCCTATTACCGCGACCACGTCGGCCGCCGCCGCCATTTTGTGAAACAGTGGGCCGGCGAGATTGACGTGTACGGGGCCGACATGCACTACGTCCGTGATATTTTCGTCTACGTGGACGAGTTGAAGCCCGGACGCCTGCTGCAATATCTCAAGACCGCCCTGCGCAAGGAGAGTTACCAGGGGACGCGCATCTTCGAGCGTCATTTTACGCCCGGCGACCTGGCCGAGACATACCTGGCCCTGCTCAAGCGCCGGGCCGAGGAAGTGCTGGGCGAGCGGATCGAGGCGGTCACGCTGGGGCGTCCGGTCAAGTTCTCCGAGTCGCCGGAGCAGGACAGGAGGGCCGAAGAGACGCTGCTGGCCGCGGCCCACGAGGCAGGTTTCAAGCAAGTGGATTTCGAACTGGAGCCGATTGCCGCCGCCCTGGATTACGAACAAACGGTCGCCGCGCCGCAGAACGTGGTCATCTTCGACTTCGGCGGCGGCACCCTCGACATCGCCGTGATGCGCCTGGGCGATCCGCGCCGGCGGGAGGTGTTCGCCAGCGGCGGCGTGGACATCGCCGGGAGCGACTTCGACCGGGCGATCATCGAGAAGCGCATGTTGGCCCACTTCGGCCACGGGCAGGCCGGCCAGCACCCGCAGGTCCGCGAGATGATCCACGCCATCCCCGACTGGATGGCGCTGCCCGAACTGGGCACGCCCATCAACCGGAACGCGCTCGAAAAGGCGATCCAGGCCGGGGTTGCGCCGGTGCGCTTGAAGGCGCTCGAAAGCCTGATCTACAACGACCTGGCGTTCACCTTCTACAACCGGGTCGAGGCGGCCAAGATCGCCCTATCCAGCGAAGGCGCGACGGTCATCAGCCTGGAAGACAAGGACATCGCCCTGTGGGAGCTGTACGCCCGCCACCAGTTCGAGGCCGACATCCATCACTATTTGCTTGCGGTGGAAAAGGTGCTGCTGGACACGCTGACCGCCTCGGGCCTCGACCCCGCCGAAATAGATGCGGTGGTCAAGACCGGCGGCTCGTCGAGCATCCCCCTGTTCACGTCCATGCTGGCGCGCATCTTCGGCGCAGAGAAGGTGAAGGCGTCGAGCCAGTTCAGCAGCGTGGCAGCCGGGCTGGCGATCAGGGCGAGGACATAAAGAGTAAGGCGCAAATTGGGGTATCCCGCCAGACGCCAAAGACGCCCCCAAAAAACGACAAAAAAGCTACCGCAGTGACAACCCCTTCGGCGTTTTACGCAACCGGCGGGCATAGAACGCCAATCCCGCCCCGGCCAGCAGCAGCAATCCGCCCACAACGCCCATCAACGGCGACCCGCCTCCCTGTTCGGGATCGGCGGCAATTGTCACCGACTGCGACTGCGCCCCGAAGCCGACAAAGATCCGCTGCCCGGCTTTGAGCGAAATCTCGGCGTTCAACAGCATGGTGGGGTTGAACCCGTCTGGCACGGCCACGCTGATGTTGAAATCGCCTTCCGGCACATCGAGGAAACACACGCCCTGGTAATCCGGGTCGAGCAGGCCTTCGGAGGTATCCTTCGTGGCCGAATAGGCCACGTTGGCCCCGGTCACGCTGGCCGCTCCGCCGGGGATGGCCGGTTCCGTATCCGGCTGGCGGATGGTGTCGCCGTTCTGGTCGTCGTAGAGCATAATGCAGATTTCGCCGGTGCCAAAGAATGGCGTGGGGGTCGGCAAGACCGACGTCGGCGTGGGGGAAGGCCCTTCGGTCGGTGTAGCGGCTGCGGGTCCGCCCAGACCGAGAAGCAATTGCTGTCCCTCTTGCAGGGTGCAGTCAGCGTCCAGGTTGTTGAGGACGCGCAATTCTTCCACCGGGACGCCGGTCAACAACGAAATCTGGGTGCAGGTGAACCCGGCCGGGACGATGTAAATGATCCGTCCATCCGGCTGGGGGGTAGGGGTCGCGAACTGCGCTCCCTGCGGCTGAGGGGAGGCTGAAACCGCGAAAGTGGCGGGCAGGATGACCAGAATGGAAACGATCAAACCGAGGGTCAGGATTACTTTGATGCGCATTTCTCACCTTTGCGGTTGGGATTATAACATCAGGCGCGCCCTTGAGATTATAATGGGGTGCTCATAACTGACTGGAGAATAAAATCATGCCCCTGAACATTATTGTCGGCGCCCAATGGGGCGACGAAGGCAAAGGCCGCATCGTGGACTGGTTCGCCAACCAGGCCGCCTGTGTTGCCCGTTTCAACGGCGGCGACAACGCCGGACACACCGTCACCGTCGGCGACCAGATTTTCAAACTGCACCTGATCCCTTCCGGCATCATCCACCCCCATGCCATTGCCTACATGGGCAACGGCATGGTCGTCAATCCCGAAACTTTCTTCGACGAACTCGAATCGCTCGACTCTGCCGGGATCCCGGTCACATCAGAGCGGCTGCGGGTATCTTTTGCTGCCCACCTCATCACCCCCGCCCATAAAGCCCTCGACGCCGCCCTCGAAACCCTGCGCGGCAAAGGCAAGATCGGCACCACCGGGCGCGGCATCGGCCCGGCGTATACGGATAAAATATCCCGCCGCGGCTTGCGCCTGGGAGATATGCTGGCCCCCGACTTCGACGAACGCCTCAACCAGCACCTGGACGAAGCGAACCAGAACCTGAACCTGCTCGGCGCGCCCATGCTTCCCCCCTACCCGATCATGACCGCCTACGCCGGGTATGCCGAGAAGCTGGCCCCATTCATTGCCGACGCCGCCTTCGAAATCTCCCAGGCGCTGCGGGATGGCAAAACCGTCCTGGCCGAGGGCGCGCAAGGGACCCTGCTCGACATTGACCACGGCACCTACCCGTTCGTCACAAGTTCGTCCACCACTGCGGCCGGCGCGTTGACCGGCCTGGGCATCGGCCTGGACGTGGCCTGCGGGGCGCGGGCCATTGGCGTGGTCAAGGCTTTCCAGACCCGGGTCGGCTCCGGGCCATTCCCGACCGAAGTCGGCGGGGAGATTGCCACCCGGCTGCGCGGCACCGGCTCCAACCCCTGGGACGAGTTCGGCACCACCACCGGGCGTCCGCGCCGGGTCGGCTGGCTGGACGGGGTGCTGCTGCGTTACGCGGTACGGGTCAACGGCCTGAGCGAGCTGGTCGTCACCAAACTCGACATCCTGAGCGGTTTCGAGACCCTGAAACTTTGCGCAGCCTACACCCGCGGCGGCGAAACGCTGAACGACCTGTCCTTCGGCCCCTCCGACCTGGCTCCGTACCAGCCCATTTACGAAGAACTCCCCGGCTGGACCGAGGACGTCAGCCGCGCCCGCCGCTGGGATGACCTGCCCGCCAACGCCCAGGCCTACCTGCGCAAGATCGGCGAGATCGCCGGGGTGCCAGTCACGCTGGCCAGCGTCGGCCCGGAGCGGGAGCAGATAGTCGAAGCGCCGCAAGGATAAAAGCGAAAAGGGTTCAAGGGAAATCGAAAAGAGTTGAACACTTTTGAAAAAGAGTTGAACTCTTTTGGAAAAGAGTTCAACTCTTTTTGGATTGGGTTGAAGGATTTTCCAGGCAGATCCTGACCGCGTGAAAGGTCGTTTTTGGTATGACTCACCTTAACGCAAAGCCGCCACGTTACAAAGGCGCAAAGAAAACCTGTTTTTGTCCCCAAAAACGTACTTTTTTCGCTTGTAAACGGCGATTCCCAATGAGCCTTACTTTTATAAGGCCGAAGAGATTACCTTTGTCATTCCCATCGAAGCCGCAAATTGTTATAATCGTTTTATCTCACGGCTACCCAGTTGGAGGAAAGTTATGGCTACAAAACGTTTTCCCTTAGGCAAGATCATCCTTATCACAGTCGGCGTCATCGTCCTGCTGGCCGGCGCCTATTTCGGGGGATTTTTATATTTGAAAAATTACACCCAGGCCAGCTATGATCGCCTCAACTGCGAAGAGTCCATCAAGACCAGCGAGAGGTTGACGACCTACTACCCCGCCGGGTTGACCCAGGGCCTCATTAACGAGACATTCATCGCCGAATGCCAGGCCTTCGAAGCGGGGATTTCCCGGTTTGCGCTAAACGAATGGGAACCGGCCTACACCAGCTACCGGGATTACCTGACCCAATATCCCGATGGTCATTTTGTTGGCACCGCCCAGCGGGACGCGCAAAAGGCCCTGTACGAGTGGGCGCTGGATTTGTACGAGCAGGAAGATTACGAGACCGCCATCGCGAAGTTCGACCTCCTGCTGTCAGACACGGCTCCCCTCATCGTGGATGCGGACATCCAACAGGTCCGGCTCGATGCGTACCTGGAATGGGTCAAGGCGTTGAGGTCCGCCGGGGAGTACGACCAGGCTATCGCCAGGGTCGAGCAGATCAAATCCCTTTCCCAAAATAATTATCCTGAGATCGAAACCGAGGCCCAGGCCGAACTGGCCGGCGTTTACCTCGATTGGGGCGTCGCCCTGCTGGGTGAAAAATCCTTCGAGACGGCTGAGAAGAAACTCTCCGATGCGATGAGCCTCGACCCCAACCCGGACCTGCCCTCCAGCCCCAACCAGCAGGCCAAAACGAAACTGGTGGACCTGTACCTGCAATGGGGCGGGACGTTGCTCGCCGACGGGGATTTCGAGCGCGCCATCGAATATTATCGCAAGGCCGGCAGCCTCACCGGCAAGCAGGACACCGCGCTCCAGCAAGCCATTGCCAAAGTCTACGCCGCCTGGGCGGGCGATTACTCGGCTAAGGAAGATTTCCTGGCTGCGCTCGAACTGTTGAAAAGGTCAACCCAGAACGACAAGATCGAGGCCGCCAAAGATTTGATCCAGGCAGCCACCCAGGATACCTACCTGGCTTTCTCCAGGTCGAGCGGGAAGCAGGCTCTCCAGGCCATGGCAGACGCGGCCAAGACCATTTGCAAAGGCAAAAAGGCCGAACTGCCCATCTTCGGCCTCGACCCGGAAAAGAACCTGGTCTTCCTGCAAAGCGAAGAAAATTCGAACGTCACCGAGCCGCTCCCGGACGACCTGAAAGCGGCCACGCCGGGCGAAATGCGCTACGTGGTGTGCCTGGCGGTGAAGATGGATGTCAAGGAACAGACCAGCAAGACCGGGAGCGTCACCTGGATCCGTTACCTGCAAACTCCCACCTGGGAACTGGCGCTCCACAATATCGAAACCGGGGAGAACGTGAAAGAGGATACCCTGAAAGGGACCCAGCCCATCCCATCGGAGGAAAATGTCAGCGGGAAAGTAGTCTTCAATTACTGGGGCGGGGCGCAGGTGAAGTTGTACTACATCGGCGCCTATCCCCAATTCTCTGCGCTGGTGGAGTGGATCGGTGAAGCCATAAAGTAAAAGAACTCTCCCGTACCTGGGGGAAAAGGCTCGAAGAAGAGCCAGGGCAAGTAAAGGCAAGTAAAACCGCTCCCAAATCCCCAAAATCGCAAGAAGAGACCGCTGGGTTGGCGGTCTCTCTTCTTACTTCTCACTTTTTACTTTCACTGCCCATACATCTTGCGAATATTCGGCACCAGGTAATCGTCGAAGAACCGGTCCTCATCGTAATCCGGCTTCCAGCCCCAGTCGGCGCGGGCGGCGGAATCGTTTACGTCCTCCGGCCACGAGTCGACGATCCCCTGGCGGCGCGGGTTGACCGCGTAACCGATCTCCGTGCCGGGGAAGGCTTTCAACGCCCGCCGGCGGAAACCTTCCGCCGACATGCTGAACGCGCCCACATTGTAAGCGGTCCTCGTCAAGGCTTCGAGAGGCGCATCCATCAACATGCCAATAGACTTGATCGCGTCGGGCATTGCCATAAACGGCAGGGTCGTATCCTCGCGCACAAAGCAATTGTAGGGTTTACCCTGGGCCGCGGCGTGGAGCATCTCGGGGCCGTAATCGGTCGTGCCGCCGGTCGGCATCGTAAACGCGCTGACCAGGCCAGGGAAGCGCAGGGCGCGGAAATCCAGCATGGTCGGCGGGTCTGGATCGAGGTGGCGCTGGGCCATGAACTGGCTGTAATACAATCCCAAACTCTCGCCATAAGTTTTGTTACAGCCGTACATCGTGTGCGGCTGCACCCAGTCATGCTCTTTCACCCGCCCGACAGCCCGTTTGATCGCCGCATTCGGGAAGCCGTAAGCCGCGATCGAACTGGGGAAGAAAAACTTCACCGCCCGGGCGTTCTTCTCGGATTTATAGGCCGCCAACAGCAACAGTTGCATCGTCCCCTCAACGTTGACGCGATGGGCATCCTCTGGCAAAATCTCGGCCTTCGACGACAGGAACGCCGCCAGGTGATAGATGATGTCAATGTTGTAGTCGTACAATTGCTTCACTCGTATCAACAAATCCCCCTGGATGTGCTCGGCAGGCAGCGACCGGATCGCATCCGGCAGTGGGGCCAGGTCAAGGGTCACGATCCGGTGCGTACCCTTCCGGGCCAAATCCTGCGCGAGCGCCTGCCCGATTTCACCGCACACACCCGTGATCAGGGCAACTTTTTCGCTCATCGGCTACTCCTTATGCTAGAATGGATGGGTCTTGCCTGCCGATTTTACAACAACTCCAACGTTCCGTCTTGTTATTTTAATCACGAAAATTTTATGCGACTATTAAGATTTTCCCTCCTGAGGGTGCGCCGCACCAGACTTTTTGACCGCATCCCGTCAAGCAGGATACTCCTGCCCCCCCAAATATCCCGTTCAGTCAGGTGCGGCGCACTCGCGCTTCTGACCCTCGGCCTGTCCCTCCTCTCGGCCTGTTCCCCGGCGGACCTCGCGACCCCTGCGCCGGCCACCGTTACCGCGACGCCCTCCCCCACCCCGACCATCGTCTGGTTCCCGGCGACCCAAACCCCCACGCCCCGTCCCCTGGCAACCAGCACCCCCACGCCTGAACAGCGTCCCGGCGCGGAAGCGGAACTCTTCGCCGACGACTTCTCCCAGCCCGAGCTGTGGACGCTGCGCGTCGCAGACGACGCCCGCGTCCAGGTCAGCGGGGAGCGGCTCGTGTTGGCCATCCTCCAGCCTGAGTTCTACCTGGTCAGCCTGCGCCGCGAACCCGTGCTGACGGATTTCTACGCCGAGATCACCGCCAACACCAGCCTGTGCCGCGGCCCCGACGAATACGGCCTGCTCGCCCGCGCCACCTCCGCCCTGGATTACTACCGCCTCGTCCTGAACTGCAACGGCCAGGTGCGCCTCGAACGCGTCACCAACGGGAACATCCTCAAAATCCAGCCGGATACCTTCAGCGGGGACGTCCCGCCCGGATCGCCCGGCCAGGTCCGCATCGGGTTGTGGGCCGCCGGGAGCGACCTGCGGGTCTTCCTCAACGGGCGGTTCCAGTTCAAGGTGCTCGATCCCGTCCACAGGTCCGGCACGCTCGGGGTGTTTGCCCGCTCCGGGGGCGAGACTGCCGTCACCATCACCTTCTCGGACCTGGTCGTCCAGGCCGTCAGCTACGTCAGTCCCACCCCCACCTGGACGCCGTCGGTCACGCCGATTCCGACGCGTACCAGGCAGCCATGAGGATGCGTCGCACCTGCCTAAACGGGCTGATCCCTGGCTGTGAAATCGCCTGATTAAGGCGGTTTTTCACACGGGCAGGTGCGACGCATTCGCGCAAAAGCCACTATAATTCCCCCATGCCTCCCAAAAACCGCCTCAACGACCTCGACCCCAAGACCTGGCTCAAATTCCAGAAGTCCTGGTTCATCCACAACCCGCCGCCGCGCAAGAAAGGCGTGCTGGTCCATCCGGCCAAATTCCCTGAGACGATGGCCCAGGAGTTCATCGAGTTCTTCACCAAAAGCGGGGAAACCGTGCTCGACCCGATGGCCGGCACCGGCTCGACCCTGGTGGCCGCCCTGCGCGCCGGACGTAATTCCTACGGCATCGAACTCAATCCCAAATACGCCGAGATCGCCCGCCAGATCATCGCCGAAGAGCGCGAAAGCCTGGGGCCGTCAATCGAAAATCTAAAATCTGAAATCGTCAATGGCGATGCTACTGACGCCGCTTCTCACTTCCCACTTGCCACTTTCCACTATGTCTTGACCTCCCCCCCTTATTGGGACATGCTCCACGCCCGCGGGGCCGAGACCCAGAAAAAGCGCCGCTCCACCGGCGACCTGGACGTGTTCTACTCGGACGATCCCAACGACCTGGGCAACCTGCACGATTATGAGCAATTTTTGGAGAAATTGGTCAATATTTATAAAGGGCTGAAGCCCTTACTACGCGAGAAGGCCTATCTGACCATCATCGTCAAGAATGTCAAGAAAGGCGGCAAAATCTACCCCCTGGCCTGGGACCTGGCCCGCGAACTCGGCAAGACGTACACCCTCAAGGATGAGCGCCTGTGGCTGCAGGACAACCAGCGCCTGGCCCCGTATGGATTGGGGTCGGCGTGGGTGAGCAATACGTTTCATCACTATTGTTTGCAGTTTAGGAACGAGTAAACGATGAGTGCCAACACAATTGCCCCCACTTTTTTCGATGATGTCCGCAACATCCTCACCCAAGCGCGTGGAAACGCCTACGCGGCCGTCAACTCTGCCATGGTGGAAGCCTACTGGCAGATAGGGCGCCGCATTGTGGAAGAAGAACAAAATGGCAAAAATCGGGCTGGCTATGGTGATGCTCTCATCAAGGAACTTTCCAGACAATTGACAACAGAGTTTGGACATGGATTCGCGGTCGCTACTCTCAAAAATTTCAGGCAGTTTTACCTAACTTTCCCCGATCTACAAAAAGGCTACGCACCGCGTAGCCTTTTGACCTGGACCCACTATCGCTTGATTATGCGCGTGGACAATCCCTTGGCGCGTGATTACTACCTTCGGGAAGCTGCCGAGCAAAATTGGAGTACCAGGCAACTGGAACGCAATATTCATTCACTTTACTACGAGCGTTTGTTGATGTCTCCCAACAAGAAAACGGCGCTGGCTAAAGAACATGTCGTTAAAAAGCAACACCCTGCCGAATTCATCAAAGACCCGTACGTGCTGGAATTTTTACAGATACCCGAATCCGTTGAATTCTCCGAAAGGGAATTGGAAACCGCAATCATCAACAATCTTCAACGGTTTTTACTGGAATTTGGCAAAGGGTTTGCATATATCGGGCGGCAATTCCGCATCAGTACCGAGACCAGCCATTTTTACATTGACCTGGTGTTTTACAACTATCTGCTCAAGTGCTTCGTGCTGATTGACCTGAAATCAGGCAAACTTTCTCATCAAGATATAGGGCAAATGGATATGTATGTACGCATGTTCGACGATTTGAAGCGCAGCGAGGATGATAACCCCACCATAGGCATCATCCTCTGTTCAGTGCAAGATCAAACCGTTGTAAAATATTCGGTGCTAAAAGATAGTGAGCAGATTTTTGCTTCCAAATATCGCCTGGTTTT
This sequence comes from Anaerolineales bacterium UBA5796, assembly GCA_002418215.1. Lineage (GTDB taxonomy): Bacteria > Chloroflexota > Anaerolineae > Anaerolineales > Villigracilaceae > UBA5796. Next base: position 5,600 of record DIDQ01000049.1, on the reverse strand, counting down.
GCCCAGCGAAGAAGAACTGGCTGCTGAAATAGACCGCGAGCGTCGCATAATTATGGAACAACGTTCAGATTATGTCATTGACAAGCATTAAGTTGGATCCTGGCAGGAGTCACTGTGACTAAGACCAACGAAAGCCCCTCCATGACCGAAGATTACATCCAACGGATCGAATGGGAACACAAGAACCGGGGTTACGGAGATGGCCGTGCGCCGTGGAAGAACGCGCCAGACTGGAAATACAACCCGGTTTATGCGGGCAATAAAGGCAGGGCGGCACCCCTGGCTCCTCTAATTGTATGGCTGGCTTTCATCATCGTTGCAATCGGAATTTTGGTGATCGGAATTCTTGTCGCGCAAAATGGAGCAATGAGCTTCCTTGGCATTCTGTTTCTATCTATCCTGATGATCTTTTATTGGATGACCCGCCCGCCAAAAAAGAAAAAGTGAAAACTGATTGCTGGTTACTGTCCACTGAAAATGCTCACCCCTACCGACCTCCTCCGCCTGCCCTACACCCCCGACCTGACCGAAGGCGGCATCGCCTACGCCGTCCGCTCGCTGCCGTACACCTACGACCGGATGAGCGGGTCGCTCTACTCGCGCCTGCGCCGCATCGTCGGCGGGGTGGCGGTCGAGCTGGCCTTCCGCCGTTACCTGGGCGGGCAAGACATCCCCTTTGACGTGAAAGGCGCGACCCCCTTCACCGAACCCGACCGCTACGACGTGGCCCTCGGCGGCCATCGCTGCGACTTGAAGACCTTCATCATCTCCCGCCGCAAACAGATCAGCGAGGTCCGCAGGCGGCCCGGGTTGTTGCTGCGCGCCCCAGCTCTCATCCCCTCCGACCAGTTCGCCTCCGAGAACCACCGCGACGGCGACCTGTACATTTTCGCCTTCCTGCTCGGCCTGACCACCAACTCGCAGGAGGACATCGCCGCCGCCCGCCAGGCCAGCCAGCCGCTCTACCTGATCCACCCTTTCGACAAGGACTGGTCCCGCCCGCAGGCCTGGACTTCGATGGGACAGATGGCTCTCAAAAGTGAATGTACTGAACCGATCACCGTCGAACTCGGCGGGCAGGATTCCGAGAGGGTCTTCATCACCCGGAGCCTCTGCCTGCCCCCGCTCGAACGCGTCAGCCTGCCCCCCGACTTTTACAGCCTGTCCTGCATCCACGTGGACCGCCCGGCAGAGGCCCGCATCGGCATCCACAGCCCCAACCGCGGCGAGACGCAGGTCATCAGCCCGCACGAGTGGGGCAACATCTGGGTCTACGGCATGGACATTTACCTGACCGGCTACCTCAGCCACGACGAGTTCCGCCGCCGGGCCAGCCCCATCGCCTCCGGCAGCCGGGTCTTCCAGTACAGCAAAACGCAAACGAAGAACCAGTCCGTGCCGGTGGCCGACCTGCGCCCCCTGCCCGAACTGCTCGAACGCGTCCGCGAGTGGGCCGCGGCGCAGTAACTCGCAAGTGCGTTGCACCAGACTGGTTAGCTACATCCCTCAAACGGGATAATTTTGGTCTGGGGGCCTACCCAATAAACAAGGTGCGACGCACCCAACACCCGAACAAACGACTCGCCGTGTCATCCATTTTTAAGCCCGGAGTGTTACACTGTCCGCATGGCGAAACGCAAACTCTTTACCGGTCTGGCCGGGTTCGCTGTCCTGGCCCTGCTCGTTTATCAAATCCCCTACGTCAAAACCCGCGTGGATTGGCGGATAGACATCGCCAAAACCTACCTGCGCGGCGTGGTCCAGCCTGCCGGGCCGCTGCCGACGGCGCGGCCGGTCACTTCCGGGCCGCCGACTCCCATTTTAACGGCCACCCGGCCTCCCGGTCCCGAAACGCAGCCAACCCAGTCGCCCACGTTCACATCCACGCCCACACCCGTCCCCCTGCCCACCTCCGTCTCCCTCGAAGCGCCCGCTTACGAACTGCAAGGCATCAACAACTGCGGCCCGGCCACCCTGACGATGGCCCTGCGTTATTTCGGTTGGGCCGGGGGCCAGTCCGACATCTCGAACGTGATCAAGCCCATCCCCGAAGACCGCAACGTCAACCCGGAGGAGATGGCCTACTGGGTGCGCAACTTCGCCGGGTGGCTGCGGGCCGAGTACCGCGTCAACGGCGACCTGGCCCTGCTCAAACGCCTGCTGGCCGCCGGTTTCCCGGTCATCATCGAGGAGGTCTTCACCTTCGACGACCCCTTCTGGCCCAACGACGACCTGTGGGCCGCCCATTACCTGCTGCTCACCGGCTACGACGACCCCTCCCGCACCTTCACCGTGCAGGATTCGTTCCACGGGGCAAACCTGACCCTTTCTTACGAAAAACTGGACACCAACTGGGAACCGTTCAACCGGGTCTACATGCTGGTCTACCTGCCCGATCAGGAAACCCGGCTGCGGGACATCCTCGGAGCGGACTGGGACCCGGCCGGGAACCGTCAGAACGCGCTGGCCGCCTCCGAAGCCGCGACCGCCTCGGATCCCGGGGACGCTTTCGCCTGGTTCAACCTGGGGACGAACCTGGTGGCCTTGGAGCGGTACACCGAGGCCGCCCAGGCCTATGATTCCGCCCGCCAGATCGGGCTGCCGCAGCGTATGTTGCGTTACCAATTCGGGCCGTTCCTGGCTTACTTCCACGCCTTCCGCACCGAAGACCTGCTCACGCTGGCGGATTACGCCTTGCAGCGTACACCCAATTCTGAAGAAGCCCTGCTCTGGAAAGGCTGGGGGCTGTACCGCCAGGGCGACACCAACGCGGCGATCCAGCTCTGGCAAAAGGCGCTGGAGGAACGTCCCGGCTACCTCGACGCCCAATACGCCCTGGATTTTGTGCGCTGACGCACTTATCAAATTTGTAAGGTTGGACAAATGGGTGATTAATCTATGCGTACCTGTCAAGTAAACTAAGGTCAACTATCATTCACGGAGGAACAAAGATGAAAAAATTAATACCCTTCTTATTTGTGGTTGCCTTAGCCTTGCAGGCTTGCGGGACCGGGAATGCAGCCCCCACCGCCATCAACCTGCCGACCGCAGCGCCAACCGCTGCGGTGGCCAACGCCACCGCCAAGCCCTCCAACCAGGATTTCGATCCCGGTGAGGAGCGCGTTGAGGACATAGACGGGATGCCGCAGGTCTACATCCCGGCCGGCACCTTCCGCATGGGAGGCGTGGACACCAAAGCCCAGCCCGACGAAGGCCCCGACCACAGCGTCACCATGAAGGCATTCTGGATGGACCGGGTCGAGGTCACCAACGGCATGTACAAGCTGTGCGTCAACGCGGGCGTCTGCGAGCCGCCGCGCACCTTCCAGTCGGCCACCCATGCGGATTACTTCTCCAACGCTACCTACGACAACTACCCGGTCGTCAACGTAGGCTGGGGTGACGCCAAGATCTACTGCGAATGGGCCGGCCGCCGCCTGCCGACCGAGGCCGAGTGGGAATACGCCGCCCGCGGCAGCGATTACCGCACCTGGCCCTGGGGTGAGGAGCGCCCGAATTCATCCCGCGCCAATTTCAACTTCCTGGTAGCCGATGCGTCCCCGGTAGGCCAGTACCCGTCGGGAGCCAGCGCTTTCGGCGTGCTGGATATGTCCGGCAACGTCTGGGAGTGGGTGGCTGATTACTACGATCCCGGCTACTACGCCGTGGCCGGCGGGACGAACCCGCCCGGTCCGCAGAAGGCCAAGAACGGCTTCCGGCGCGTGATCCGCGGCGGCTCGTGGAAGGACGGCGAATTCGACATCCGCCTGGCCAACCGCGGTTTCGCCGAAGGCCCGGACTTCGAAGCCTCCACCGGCTCAGACGCCTACCTGGGCGAATCCGGCAACCACATCGGTTTCCGCTGCGTAACCGACAACTAGATTTTTTCTCCCTTTACGTGAGAGGCCCCGACCAAGTCGGGGCTTCTTCATTGACCGGCCGCCTTTTCGATCTGTAAATTGGCTGTGTTGACGCTCGTGTTTTCCTGTGGTATTATCCGCGCCGACAATCAAACAGCCTTTTACGGCACTCTTATCCAGAGAGGCGGAGGGACCGGCCCTGCGAAGCCTCGGCAACCCCACGAGCGCGTGGAAGGTGCCAATTCCGGCAGGATGTTTCTGGAAGATGAGAGGGCAGCCGAGCAACTGCACAATTGCCCTTTCGAGTTACCGGAAGGGCAATACATTTTAAGAGAGGTGAAACTTCATGAGCACTACCTTTATGACTTCCCCAAAACTGGTCTTTACGTCCGAATCAGTGACCGAAGGCCACCCGGACAAGATCTGCGACCAGATCAGCGATGCAGTGCTGGACGCCTGCCTGGAGCAGGATCCCTATTCCCGAGTCGCTTGCGAGACGGCCACCAAGACCGGCTACGTGATGATCCTGGGCGAGATCACCACCAAGGCCTTCGTCAACTTCGACGAACTGGTCCGCAAAGTGGTGATCGAGATCGGCTACGACCGCGCCAAAAAAGGCTTCGACGGTAACACCTGCGGCGTCCTTTCGGCCATCGCCAGCCAAAGCCCCGACATCGCCCTGGGTGTGGACCACGCCCTGGAAGATAAAAGCGGCGAAATGACCGAAGCCGATATTGAACACGTCGGCGCGGGCGACCAGGGCATGATGTTCGGCTACGCTTGCAACGAAACCCCCACCCTGATGCCGATGCCGATCTACCTGGCCCACAAGCTGACCCGCCGCTTGAGCGAAGTCCGCAAAGCCGGCACCCTCGAATGGCTGCGCCCGGACGGCAAGAGCCAGGTCACGGTCGAATACAGCTACGGCAAACCCAAGCGGATTGATACGGTGCTGATCTCCACCCAGCACGCCCCCGAAATCTCGCAGGAAGACATCCGGGCGGCCGTTATCGAACACATCATCATGCCTGTACTGCCTGCTGACATGGTGGACGAAGACCTGAAGATCTACGTCAACCCGACCGGACGCTTCGTCATCGGCGGGCCGCAGGGCGACGCCGGCGTGACCGGGCGCAAGATCATCGTGGATACCTACGGCGGCATGGGCCGTCACGGCGGCGGCGCGTTCTCAGGCAAAGACCCGACGAAGGTGGACCGCTCGGCGGCCTACGCGGCCCGCTGGGTCGCCAAGAACGTGGTCGCGGCTGGCCTGGCCGACCGCTGCGAGATCCAGGTGGCTTACGCCATCGGCGTGGCGCACCCGCTCTCGGTCAATGTGGAGACCTTCGGTACCGGCAGGATTCCCGACGAGCGGATCGCCGAACTGATCAACCAGCATTTCGACCTGCGCCCCGGGGCGATCATCCGTGATCTGGACCTGCGCAAGCCGATCTACCAGAAGACGGCTGCCTACGGCCACTTCGGCCGCGACGACATCGAGTTCACCTGGGAGCGCACGGATAAGGCCGAGGCCCTGAAAGAAGCCGCCGGACTGGTGGCTGAAGGGCAGAAGTAATTGATGCAGTGAGAAGTAAAAAGCGAGATGCAAGAAAGAGAAGCGCTTCTGGAACAGAGGCGCTTCTTTGCATTCAGAGCCTATCCTAAAATCAGGATTCTTAACGCAAAGACGCGAGGGCGCTAAGAAATTTGGCTCTTCGATATTTTATGGGGTTGCCCATT
>DIDQ01000079.1:2291-23661 GCA_002418215.1 Anaerolineales bacterium UBA5796 | reverse complement strand
TACTACCTACCTATCATACTAGTACACAAAGGTAAAAGATGAAGCGGTTTTCCTTCGTGTTTATACTTTATCGGCAATTGGGAAGAACGTCCCGAAGGTTGCCGTTAAGCTCCTGAGTCGTTCGAACCAAACCTTCGGGACGGTGTTTCTGTGTTATCACCGATATTGTCTATTGGTTTTTGCAGTAGAGTCACATGTCTGAATCGAATCGCACGGGTGTCCGATTCGATTCGCACACGAGTACGATTTGATTCGCACACGAGTACGAATCGAGCCGCACACGAGTGCGATTTGATTCGCACAGCCCTGTGAATCGACTCAGACTTCGTATTTAGGTTCGTTCCCACTATTGCGGAAGAGTCACACTCTCCAAATGACGGATTTTTACCGAAAAGACACGGCGAAATCGGTCGTTGACATCCAGCCGCAAGACGGGTATCCTCGCGGGTGATGAACCAACTCTCGATGTTCACTGACCCTGCCCGTTGGACGGTCGGCTCGCTGACCCGTTACATCCGCCGCGTGCTCGAAGGCGATCCGATGCTCCAGGACGTGTGGATCGAAGGCGAACTCTCCAATTTTTCCCGCCCGGCTTCAGGTCACCTTTACTTCACTCTCAAGGACAACGAGGCCGCGCTCAAGGGCGTGATGTGGCGCAGCGACGCCGCCCGCCTGTCCCTGCCGCTCAAGGACGGCATGGCGGTCGAAGTCCACGGCAAGATCAGCGTGTACGAGGCCGGGGGGGCTTACCAGCTCTACGCCGACCAGATCCGCCCGGTGGGCGAAGGGGCGCTTTACCAGGAGTTCCTGCGCCTGAAAGCCCTGCTCGAAGCCGAGGGATTGTTCGACCCGGACCGCAAACGCCCCATCCCCGAACTGCCCAAAGTGATCGGGATCGTGACTTCGGCCACGGGCGCGGCCTTGCGGGACATGCTCAACACCCTGCGGCGGCGTTACCCGCTGGCGGAGGTCGTCCTGGCCCCCTCACCGGTGCAGGGGGCCGAAGCGCCCCCCGGACTTGTGGCTGCCCTCTCGGCCCTCAACCTGACCGTCCGCCCGGACGTGATCCTGATGGCGCGGGGCGGCGGCTCCATCGAAGACCTGTGGGCCTTCAACGACGAGCGGGTGGTGCGGGCGGTGGCGACCTCGGCTGCGCCGGTCATTTCGGGAGTTGGGCACGAAACCGATTTCACCCTGTGCGATTTCGCCGCCGACCTGCGCGCCCCCACGCCCACGGCCGCGGCCGAACTGGCCACCCCGGTCACGGCGGCCGACCTGAAAGCCTACCTCGCCGATACGGCGGAGCGGCTGGCCTCCCTGTGGGACTCCCGGCAGGAGGCCCGCCGCCGCGCCCTGGCAACCCTGCGCGAGGGACTGCGGTTCTACTCGCCGCAGCGCCGTATCCAGTCTGAGCGCCAGCGGCTGGACGAACTCTCCCGCCGGGCGGGGACCGGGCTGAAGCACCGCCTGGCCCTGCGCGCCACCGTGCTCGGCGGCCTGTCCCGGCGGCTGGAGGCGTTGAACCCGGCCGCGGTCTTGCAGCGCGGGTACGCGATCCTGTCGCGGCAGGATAACGGCCAATTGGTCAGCAGCCAGGCCCAGGTCCGGGCTGGAGACGGGCTGAGGGTGCGCGTCAGCGACGGCGAGTTCGACGTCACGGTATCAGATTTATAGAGGAGACTCATGTCAAAGTCCGCTTTAAAACCTGTTGAAGAACTGACTTACGAAGAAGCATTTACCGAGCTGGAGGGGATCGTCTCCGCGCTGGAGGGTGAGCAAAAGGCGCTGGAGGAGAGCCTGGCATTGTTCGAGCGCGGCCAGGCGTTGATGCGCCGTTGCGCGGGCCTGCTGGAAGAGGCCGACCTGAAAGTGCAGCAGTTGACCGCCAACGGTTTGGACGGTTTCCCGGAAGCGTGAGTATGAGCTTGCTCGGTATTTTCGATAACCCGGTTTTGATCACCGCCCTGACCGCCTGGAGCCTGGCCCAATTGATCAAAATCCCCCTTGATTATCTTTCGACCCGGCGCTGGAACTGGGCGCTGCTGCTCAGCGCCGGCGGGATGCCCAGTTCGCACTCGGCGCTGGTGACCGGGGCGACCCACGCGATTGGCTTATATTCCGGTTTCAATTCGCCGTTGTTTGGGCTGGCTGTGGCGGTGACGATGGTGATCGTCTACGATGCGACGGGGATCCGCCGCCAGGCCGGGATGCAGGCGCAGAAGATCAATATGCTGGTTGACGAATTGCTGCACGGCCACCCGATCGGCGAGAAGCAGTTGCGCGAAGTGCTGGGGCACACCCCCCTGGAGGCTGTGGGCGGCATTTTGCTCGGTCTGGTCGTTTCGCAGGTGTTGTGGTATTTTTTCAGATAGAATGAGCAACTCGATGACAAGGCGAACTTGTTTATTATGTGGACTGGCGCTGGTGATGGTGTTTGCGGCGTCTTGCGGTTCCCTGCCTCTCCTGCCGGGCCAGGCCCCGACGCCGGAACCTGGTTCGATTGAGGACATCGTCAAGGCGACCGCCCAGGCCGCAGCCGCGCTGACCGAGTCGGCCCGCCCAAGCGCCACCAGCACCGTATCGCCGACCGCCACCCGGAAGGGGTTCGGCCAGGAGACCGATACGCCAACCCCCACCGCGACTTTTTTCTACCAATTGCCCGATACGCCCACCCCGACCCCAACGAACACTTTCCCTGTGGTCGGGCCGGGAGGCGGTGGAACGACCACCACCCCGCTTCCGGTTACTGATTGGCCCTCGTGGCAGTCCGGCACCATTGTCGAAATGCCGCCCGGTTCCGGCGAGGGCATCGGCACGACCCGCATGTTCGACATCCTGGTCAACGTCAAGGTGAAGGTCGTGCGGGCCAACGGGGTCAAGCTGCGCGAGATCCCCAGCCTGACGGTGGGCAGCAAGAAAGTGCCGGTGGATACGGTCCTGTACCTGACCGGGTTGATGAATAAAAACAAGATGTGGAACTGGTTCTTCGTCAAAGTCCAGGCCCCGGATGGCAAGTCGTACTGGGTCGGCGACCGCGAGGGCGAATCGTCTGACCCGTTCATCGCCCTGGAGATCGTGCCGTGGCTCCAATGAAGCGCGTCCCCTATCTTCTCCTGGCATTGGCCCTGCTCCTGTCCGCTTGCGGGCCGGGTGGCACGGCCAGCCCGGATGCCACCGCCAGGCCGATGCCGGAGCCGGTGCTGCTCACGCCTGCGCCGACCCAACCGCCCCCCGCCACCGACTCGACGGCTGGGGCGCTTACGCCGTCCCCCGGCAAGGACCTGCCTGCGGTCGCTGCGGCAATCGAAGAATTGGCCGGGGATTTGGGCGTGCCGGATGACCGGGTCATCCTGGTGGACGTCCAACCGGCTGAATGGCCGAATTCCTGCCTGGGGTTGGCCGGACCCGGCGAGACGTGCGCGGATGTGATCACGCCCGGATACCGGGTCCTGCTGCGGGTCGGCGTGAGCGACTATGAATTCCATACCAATTCCGATGGGACTTCCATCCGCCGGATACAACGGCTCGTCCCGGAGCTTCCGGGCGGCGAGACCCGTCCGCTGCTGGCCTGGGAAGGGCCGGATTGCGAGCAATTTACAGTCACGCTGCAATCGGCTTCGTATGGTGAGTGCGGGCGTCCGTTGACGAACTCTTCGGATGTGACGCCCTCGGCGGCCGAGAAAGCCGCCCAATGGTCGAAGAGTTACGCGGCCTTCGAAGCCGATACTCCGGCGGGCACGATCCGGTTCGACGGTTCCGGGCCGCTGGTTGCCGCCTCGTCCGAGCAGCGCATGATGGCCGAATGGGCCAGGATGAACTACGAGACCGCCCAATCCGGGCGGACGGGGGCGGCCTGGGGCCTGGCTTTTGCCTGGCGCCGCGAGGGCGGCTTTGCCGGTTTCTGCGATGACGTGGCCGTATCCCTGGCCGGTTACGCTGTCGTTGGCAATTGCAAGGGCCTGAACATGACCCTCCCGTTGACCGCCTCGCAGTTGCAGCAAATCTACGACTGGTACGACAACAATAGCCAGATCGAATACTCCCACACCGACCCGGCTGTGGCGGACGCGATGACGATCACCCTGTCCATGCCGGGAGTGGGGAGCGCACCGGCAGGCGACGAAACCATCCAGGCCATAAACGAATTCTGCGCCAATTTGATCGCCCAGGCTTCTTTCAACGAACAGGCTGATCCGTCTGCGCTCGAAGCTGCCGAAAACGCCCTGCGAGAGTTCTTTGCCGTCCTTTACGCCGGGGATTACGTCCGGGGGTCCGAACTCTACGGCGGCGATACCCAAATTTTGCAAGACTGGAACCCCGACATCCAGAACGACCTGCCTGCCTGGTTGGAACGCGGCTGCAACCAGAACGGCCTGGTGTGCCTTTTACCGCGCAGCCTCACCTACACCGGCCCGGACGCGGACGGCGCGCTCCAATTCATGATCGAGTTCAGCAACCCTGACGGCACGCTCTTCCAGCGCGGTCCCTGCTGCGGCGAGGAGACCGGCCCCATCGAGACCAGTTTCCTCTACCGGGTCATGCAGCAGGATGGCGTTTGGCTGGCGCTCGACCTGCCGCCCTACGTGCCGTAAGCGTGTAGCGTGGAGCGTGTTGCGTTCACGCTACACGCTACACTCTCCACGCTTCATTTCCCCAATCTGCGTTTTATGCTGCTCATAATTATTTGAATTTCGGGGACTTTCAGTACCCACACGCTCAAGCCGTACACCAGACCCCCGACCGCCACCCCGCCCAGGCCTTCCACCCAGCGGTTCGGACTCACCCCGGCCTGCATCCAGACCATCAGGGCGAGAGTCATCCCCAGGGCGGCCATGGCCGACTTGCCGAACCCGGTCGCCAGCAGTTCGCCTTCGATCCCGTTCAGGCGGCGGCGCATCAGCACGAACAGGGCGGTCGCTTCGAGGGCGGTCGCCAGCGAGTTGGCCAGGGCCAGCCCACCGTGCGGCATCCAGCCGGTTTGACGGAACCAGGCCGAAAATCCGAAGCTGAAGACCACGTTCAGCCCCATCGCCGCCGCGCCGACCAGCACCGGTGTCTTCGTGTCGTGCTGGGCGTAGAAGGCCCGGGTCAGCACTTCCATGATCGAGTGGCCCACCAGCCCGATGGCGTACCAGAGCAGCGCCCAGGCGACCAATTGGGTCGTTTCGGGCGTGAACTCGCCCCGCTCGTAGAGCATGGCGACAATCGTTTCGCGCAGCAGGACCAGTCCCACGCTGGCAGGGATGGCCAGCAGCAACATGCCCCGCAGGGCGGTCGCCAGGGCGTGGCGCATCTCGTCCAGCTTGCCGAGGGCGAACTGGGCCGAAAAGGTCGGCATGGCGGCAATGGCTACGGACTGGGCGATGGCGGCCTGGGCCATCAGCATCAGGGCAAAGCCGTAATAGAGGCCGGTCACGCTGCCTTCGGACATCTGCGAGGCCAGCCAGTTGTTGACCCAGAAATTGACCTGCACCACCGCCACGCCCAGCAGCCGCGGCCCCATCAGGCGGATGACTTCGAGGACGTTGGGGTCGTTGAAACCTGAAAGCGAAATGCGAAATGCGTGTTGCGTAACGACGCTGTCGGCTGAAATAACCTTGAGCAGGGAGGGGATTTGCGCGAACAGGTACAGCCCCGCGCCGATGACCACGCCCCAGGCCAGGCCGTAGATGCCCATCCGGGGAGCCAGCGCCAGCGTCCCGAAGATCAGGCCGATCTGGTACATCGAAGGCGTCAACGCCGGGACGAGGAAGACCTGGTGGGCGTTGAGGATGCCGACCACCAGCCCGCCCAGCCCGAACAGCACCGCCGAGACGAGCTGGATGCGCATCAGGTCAATCGTCAGGTTGAAGAGGGTGAAGTCGTGGAAAAGGCCGGGAGCCAGGGCGTAGCGGATGATTTGCGGGGCGAACCAGGCCGCGATCACGGCCAGCAGGCTCAGGGTCAGGGTGAGCAGGTTGGCTACGCCGGATGCCAGCCGCCAGGCCGAGTCCCGCTCGTTTTTGGCGAGGAACCCGGTAAAGGTGGGGATGAAGGCCGAGCCGAGCGCGCCGCCGGCGATCAGGTTGAAGAGCGTCTCGGAGACGCGGTTGGCGACCAGGAAGGCGTCCAGCAGGTCGGCGGGGAAGGCGCGGGCCACGACGATGCCGCGCAGCAGCCCGGTCAGTTGGCCGAGCAGGATGGCGGCCATCACCGTCCCGGCGGCGCGGGCGATCTGGCGGTTGGCGGAAATGGGGGATTGGATGGTCACGAGGGGAGATTATAAACGAACTCGAAACTTCCGAAGTTTGGGTCGAAAATCGAACAAATGTGCTATAATCGCCCCATTCTTGACCCGGAGGAAACCTGATGACCCGCTTCTCCCGAAACCTGATGCTGCTCGTTGTCCTGACCCTGGCCCTGGCGGCCTGCGAACCCGCGCCTGACGGCCCTCCCCCGCCCATCGTCACGGACCCGGCCCCGGGTCCGAACGCTTTCGAGCCGATCCCGCTCCCGGTCGGATTCGGCGCGGACGGCGGCTGGATCGAGGTCTATTTCACCGATCCGACCAATCCCCTCGGCGACGACCTGCGCGGCGGCCCGGACGAACGGCTGGCCGCGGCCATCCGGGAGGCGCGTCTCAGCGTGGACGTGGCCGCCTACAGCCTGAACCTGTGGAGCATCCGGGATGCGCTGCTCGAGGCCCACAACCGGGGCGTGCTGGTGCGGCTGGTCATGGAAAGCACCAACATGGATAAATCCGTGCCGCAGGAACTGAAAGACGCCGGCATCCCGATGCTCGGCGACCGGCGGGAGGGCCTGATGCACGACAAGTTCGTGGTGATAGACCGGGCCGAGGTCTGGCTGGGTTCGATGAACTTCACCACCAACGGCGGTTACGATGACAACAACAACCTGATCCGCATCCGCTCGACCAAGGTGGCGGAGAATTACACCACCGAGTTCGACGAAATGTTCGTGGACGACAAATTTGGCCCCGACCGGCTGCCGCGCACCCCGTACCCGTCCCTGACCGTGAACGGGGTCGGGATGGAAGTCTACTTCTCGCCCGACGACGGCGTGGCGGGCCACCTGGTGAGCCTGTTGAACAACGCCGAGGAGAGCATCTTCTTCATGGCCTATTCGTTCACCGCCGACGACCTGGGCGAGGCCATCCGCTCGCGGGCGCTGGCGGGGGTGACGGTGGCGGGCGTGATGGAGGAGGACCAGTTCAAGTCCAATATCGGGACGGAGTTCGACCCGTTCAAACAGGCCGGGCTGGACGTGCGCCTGGACGGGAACGACGGCCTGATGCACCACAAGGTTTTCATCATTGACCGCTCGATTGTCGTGACCGGCTCGTACAATTTCAGCGCCAGCGCCGAGACCCGCAACGACGAGAACGTCATCATTTTCTACAGCCCGGAGATCGCCGAATTGTTCCTGGCCGAGTTCGGGCGGGTGTATGAGGAGGCCCAGCCGTAGGGGCCGCGAAGAGCGCGAAGATTTTTAGAAGCCGAAATCGCAAAGGCTTGAGATTCTCAAGCAGACCTTTAAGAATTCCTTTGTGTACTTTGTGTTCTTTGTGGTGAAAAGGATTTTGCAGTGCAGTCTTAAGTGCTAATTAAGTTCCTCAGTGAGGAATTCTGGTTTCTCACGGAGGAATTTAAATTCCTCACTGAGGAATACCAGGTTTCTCCATGAGGAATCTGGTTTCCCTGCCGATGAACCCGTGTCATTTATGCTCCAGGCCGCAGGCGCGGGTATGGCGCGGCGGCCAGGCCGGAGGTCCCGACGATGAAGCAGGGGCCGGGGTGGGGGTCGTCCCCGTCATAAGCCAAAAGAAAAGACCTCGGAAGTTTTTAAGACTTCCGAGGTCTGCTGTCATTCCGTAACTTTTGAGAATTTGTGACGACAAGATTAGTACATTACCAATATCTTTCGGAGGCTTAGATGAAACGGAAAGCTGCGTTCGTATTTTTGGTTTATTTGTCGAGTTTCGTCCTGGCGGCTTGCGGGCCGCAGGTGCTGGGGACCCGCAACGCGGCCCCGGAATCAAGTTCGGCCCTGGTGGAGTTCACCGGGAAGGTCGAATCGGTTCAGGGTGACCAGATCGTCGTCAACGGGCAGACGCTCAAGCTGGACGCCAGCATCCAGGCCAGGTCCCAGTTCGCAGTCGGCGAGACGGTGCGCGTCCGGGCCGAGGTCCAGGCCGACGGTTCGGTCATCGTCAAGGAAATCGATTCGCCGGATGCCGCCGCCCTCAGCAGCGATCCTGCCAGCCCGACCGCGACGCCCACCCCTTCCAGTGTTGCTACTCCCCAGGAATTTATTGGTACGGTCGAAGCAGTTACTCCCGAAGAGATCGTCATCACCGGGCAGTTTTTTACCGTGACTGCGGATACCCGGTTTGAAACCGCCGTCTTTACCGGTGACACGGTCAAGGTCCAGGCTGTTCCAAACGGCGATGGGACGTACACGGCGCTGGTCGTGAGCCTGGCCGATCCGACCGCCACGCCGCCGCCGACCATTGCCCCTCCCACCAATACGCCTCTGCCGCCAGGGAACGATAACTTCAACGATAACAACAACGACAATAACAATGATAACGGCAACGGCAACAATAACGACAACGGCAACGGAAACGACAACCAGAACGACAACCAAAACGATAATGACGATGACGACGACGAAGATGACGATGACGATCATGGTAATGAAAACGAGGACGATGACGATTGACCCGATCAAGCTCTACGGATGAGACGGTGTTATACTGTGACCAATTTCCCTAACACTACCCCGACTTTGGAAGCAGCCCGTCTCATGTCAGTGCCTGAAACGCAAAAAGAGCTGGATGGCCTGCGGCGTCTCGACCCGCAGGTCATCGGCGCGGTGTATGACCGTTATTTCCCTGCAGTGTATCGCTTCGTCAGTTACCGCCTCAACGATGAGGCCCTGGCGGAAGACATTGCCAGTGAAGTATTTCTTCGCCTCCTGGAAGCCGGCAAGAAAAATCGAGGCCCGGAGACCAATTTGAAATCCTGGCTGTTGACGACTGCCTCGCACATTATCAACGATCATCTACGCCGGGTCTATCGTCGTCAGACAGTCGAGTTGAGTGAGACCATAACAGACCCGGATTACCTGCCTCCAGATACATTCGACCTGCGCGAGCAGAACCGCATGGTCAGGAGTGCCCTGGCTCAATTGACCGCCGAACAACAGGATGTGCTGTCCCTGCGTTTCGGCGCCGGTTATTCGCTCGAAGAGACAGCCACAGTCATGAGAAAGAAAGTCAATGCAGTGAAAGCTTTGCAGTTTCGCGCTGTTGCGGCCCTCAATCGCAAGATTGGAGAGGTGTTGCATGGGTAACCGTTTATACGATGCTTTCGAACTTTGCCTGCAATCTCTCGAAAAAGGTGAAAGCGTTGAGGCCTGCCTGAAACGCTTCCCAGACCTGGCGGATGAACTGCGCCCGATGCTCTACGCCGCCGACCAGGCCCTGGACTCCGCAGCGCTCACCATCCCCCACGGTATCGCCGCGAGCGGACGGGCGCGCCTGCTCCGGCAAGCGGCTGAGATGCGCGAAGCTGCGGCGCGCCCCCGTTACAGCCGGTTCCAACTCCGCAAGCTGGCCTACGTCTTTGCCCTGCTGGTGATCTTCCTGACCAGCGGGACGGGGCTGGTCCAGGCTTCGAATGGGGCCTTGCCCGGCGACAACCTGTACAAAATCAAACGCACCTGGGAAGACGTCCGCTTGCTGCTGGCGTTCAACCCCATCACGCGTGAAGCTCTCGAAGAACTCTACGAAGATGAGCGTTACGAAGAGATCTTCGAACTGTTCGAAGAAGGCCGGATGACGGATATCACGTTCAGCGGTATCGTGACCGATGTGACCGAAAGCTTGTGGACGGTATCCAACATCCCCGTCCGGCTCGATGCGAGCACCAGCGTGGCGGCCGATATCAAACCCGGCGACGTGGTCCTCGTCCGGGGCGTGACCCAGCCTCAGGTCATGCAGGTCCTGGCGAAGGACATCACCTTCTCGAACGGCGGCGCTTTGGAAGTGGTGGACGACGAAGACGAACACGAGGACGACGAACATACCTCGGCCACCTCCACGCCCAGGCCCCCGGCCAGGCAGATCCCGACCGATGGTCCTGCCCTGACCCCGACCCCTCAGCCCACACCCACCCCGGACGTCGTTGTCAAGCCGACCAAACCCGGCCCGGACGACGACGAGAACGATGATGACGGCAAGGACGGCATCAACAACAACGATAACGATGACGAGAACGAGAACAAGAACGATAACAAGAACGAGAACAAGAACGATAATGACGATCACGATGACAACGATAATGACCACGATAACGACAATCACAACGATAACGACAATACCAACAACAATGACAACGACAACGATTGATCGTCAATGACGTTCGCCCCTTTCGGGCGCAGCGAAAAGTTGTTAGATGCGGAGTCCAAAATCCCCCGGTTTTGGCGGCGCTCCGGCTGACAACTTTTTTTCTTAAGGATCGAGACCCGTTAGCACATTCGTGCTATACTTGCCGGGAGCGCCCCACCCCTGACCGGTAGCTTTGTGCCGCGCTTTCCTTGAGGAGTTCCCGATGAGCAATCACTTCTATCTTGGCCGGTTGTTCGACCCCGGCAGCAAAAAGACCACCGAGACCCCCCTGACCTACGATCCCGCCGACCTGACCACCCACGCCGTCGTGACCGGCATGACCGGCTCCGGCAAGACCGGCCTGTGCATCGGCCTGCTGGAAGAAGCCGCCTTGCAGGGCATCCCGGCCTTGCTGATTGATCCCAAAGGCGACCTGACCAACCTGCTGCTGCACTTCCCCGACCTGGCCCCGCAGGACTTCCAGCCGTGGATTGACCCCGAAACGGCCCGCCGGGCGGGCAAATCGCTGGAGCAGGTTTCGATGGAGACCGCCCTGCAATGGCGCAACGGTCTCACCGAGTGGGGCATCGGCCGCGAGCGGATGCTGGCCCTCAAGAACGCGGCCCAGTTTGCGGTCTACACCCCCGGCTCGGACGCCGGGATACCCGTCAGCGTGCTCTCCTCGCTCGAAGCGCCGCCCCTGCCCTGGGACGCCAACCGCGAAATCCTGCGCGAGCGCATCGGCAGCACCGTTACCGCCCTGTTGGGGCTGGTCGGTTTCGACGACATTGACCCGCTCCGCTCACGCGAGCACATCCTGTTGGCC
Organism: Anaerolineales bacterium UBA5796; assembly: GCA_002418215.1. Lineage (GTDB taxonomy): Bacteria > Chloroflexota > Anaerolineae > Anaerolineales > Villigracilaceae > UBA5796. Next base: position 12,445 of record DIDQ01000079.1, on the reverse strand, counting down.
AATATCTTCGAAAATGCCTGGAGCCGGGGCAAGAACCTGACCCTGACCGAACTCATCCTCCAGACCCAGTCCCCGCCGATGCCCAGCCTGGGCGCGTTCCCGGTCGAGACCTTCTTCCCATCCAAAGACCGCATGGCGCTGGCCCTGCAACTCAACAACATCCTGGCCGCGCCGGCCTTCGAGACCTGGCGGGCCGGCCAGCCGCTCGACATCCAGGGCCTGCTCTTCACGCCCGACGGCCGCCCGCGCCACAGCGTCTTCTACCTGGCCCACCTGGGCGACGCCGAGCGCATGTTCTTCGTCACCCTGCTGCTCACCGCGGTCGAAACCTGGATGCGCACCCAGGCCGGGGCTACTTCGCTGCGTGCCCTGCTTTACATGGACGAAATCTTCGGCTACCTGCCGCCCCAGTCCAACCCGCCCTCCAAGACCCCCATGCTGCGGATGCTCAAACAGGCGCGGGCCTTCGGCCTGGGCCTGATCCTGGCCACCCAGAACCCGGTGGACATTGATTACAAGGGCCTGTCGAACACCGGGACCTGGTTCATCGGCAAGCTCCAGACTGAGCGCGACAAAGAGCGCCTGCTCGACGGCCTGACCAGCGCCGACGGCAGCCTCGACCGGGGCGCTTTCGGCAGCCTGATTTCAGGACTGGGAAAACGTGTTTTTATTGTCCACAACGTCCACACCCCCCCTCCCCCCCCATTTTCGGGGAAAATGGGGGGGATAGGGGGGGCTGTCCTTTTCCAGACCCGCTGGGCGATGAACTTCCTGGCCGGGCCGTTGACCCGGACGCAGATCCCCACCCTCAATTCACTCGCCGGTGCGGATTGGATCAAGGCCGCCGCGGCCCCGGCTGCGGATCCCGCTCCCGAAGCCGGGACCAGCTTCAAGGTCCCGCCCGCTGCTTCCCTGGACCGTGGACCGCAGACCGTTGACCGTAAGGTTCCTGTATCTGAATCCTTGCCCACCGTCCACCGTCCACCGTCCACTGCCCAGGGCAGCCAGACCCGCCCGAATGTCCCCGCCGGGGTGGGGGAATACTTCATCCCCGCCAACCAGAGCCTGACCGAGGCCTTCCGAAAATCCGGGCAGGCTGCCCCGCAAGACGCGGCGCCGGGCGGCATCTTCTACCGCCCGGCCCTGCTGGCGACCGTGCAGGTGCGCTTCCTCGACCGCAAATACGGCGTGGACAGCGACGCGCAGCGGGCCATCCTGGTCCCGTCACCTGACCGGCGCGGCGTCGTCCGCTGGGACGATTTCCCTTACCGCGGCCCCTCGCTCGACCGGCTGCAATCCACGCCTGAGCCGCAGTCCCGCTTCGACCTGCTCGACGCCCCGCTCTCGGACGCGAAGCAGATGTCGGCCCTGCAAAAAGACCTGGCCGATTGGGCCTACCGCTCGATCACGGTGACGGCCAAAGCCAACGAGACCCTAAAAATTTACGCTGGGCCGGACGTGTCGCCGGCCGAATTCCGAAAAGCGTGCAGCGACGCGGCCCGCGAAGCCCGCGACGCAGAGCTGGCGAAGGTGACGGCCCGGTACGACAGCAAGCTCAAGACCCTGCAAGACCGGCTGGCCCGCGAAGAGCGCGAACTGCGCCAGGACGAGACCGAACTCCAGCAGCGCAAAATGGAGGAAATGGGCGCCCACGCCGAGAATGTGTTGAGCCTGTTTTCCCGCAGCCGCAGCACCCGGCGGCTGTCCACCTCGCTTTCCAAGCGGCGCATGACCGAACAGGCCAAGGAAGACGTGGAAGAATCGCTGGACGCCATTACCCAATACAAAAAAGAGATCGCCGCCCTCGAAGCCGAGCGGGACGAGGCCGCCCGCGAGATCAACGACCGCTGGGGCGTGGCCGTCAACGACATGTCTGAAATCACGATTGCCGCCAAAAAGGCGGATGTCTTTGTCCGCCTGTTCGGGGTGGCCTGGCTGCCGTATTACCTGGTGGAGGCGGGCGGTCAGAAGCTCGAATTGCAGGCTTTCGGCGAAGTATAAGGCGACATTTATGTCGCCTTACTTGAGGCAACCATGAGCATTTTCTGGCTGGTTTTATCGGTGATCGTGTGGGGGATCGTGCATTCCTGGCTGGCGTCGCTCCGCGTCAAGGAGAGTCTCAGGCGGGTTTTCGGGAAATCGGTTGACCGCTTCTACCGTTTCGGCTACAACGTCTTTTCCGTCATCAGCTTCCTGCCGGTGTTGGCGCTGATGGTCCTGCTGCCCGACCGGGCGCTGTACAGCATCCCCGCCCCGTGGGTGTATCTTACCCTGCTCGGCCAGGCGCTGGCGGCGTTGATCCTGGTCGTCGGCGTGCTGCAAACCGACACGCTGGCTTTCATCGGCCTGAAGCAATTGTTCGGCGGGGAGGAGCGTTCGGCCCTGATCACGCACGGGTTATACCGCTTCGTCCGCCATCCTTTGTATACCGGCGGGCTGCTCTTCATCTGGCTGGCCCCGTCCATGACGGCCAACCGGCTGGCGGTGACGGTCGCTGCCACGCTTTACATCCTGGTCGGCGCGTATTTCGAGGAGCGCAAGTTGCTGCGTCTCTTCGGGCAGGACTACGCGGCTTACAGGTCCGTCACACCGATGCTGGCGCCGGGGATGAAGTGGGGAAAGAAATCGTTCGACCGTCATTAAGGCCTAATTCACCTTGCGAAAGTATAATGAATGCCTATGACTACTTATTCCCAAACACGATCCAACCCTTACGGTCTGGTTTTGCAAATATTTGCGGCCCTGTTCGGCGGGGCGGCCCTGTTCGTCCTGGGGGCGGCGCTGTGGGTCTTCGGCTACCAGCTCTGGTATTCCGGGCGCATCTTCCCCGGCGTCTCGATGGCCGGCGTGGACCTGTCTGGGCTGCCGGTGGCCCAGGCTTCGGCCCGGCTGGAGCAGGCGCTGACCTATCCCCAAAGCGGCAAGATCGTCCTTCGGGATGGGGAAAAGGTCTGGGTGGCGACTCCCGCGGAACTCGGCGTGGGGCTGGATGCCGCGTCCAGCGCGCAGCAGGCCTATCGTCTCGGGCGCTCCGGGGGGCTGTTCGGCAGCCTCGAAGACCAGCTCCAATCCTGGCAGCGCGGCGTAGACGTGTCCCCCGTCCTCCTGTTCGACCAGCGCGTGGCCTACGCCTATCTGCAAAAGATCGCGGTCGAGATTGACCGCCCGGTTGTCGAAGCCAGGCTGGAGGTCGAGGGGACGAACGTGGTCGCCGAACCGGGACAGATCGGGCGGGTGCTCAACGTGGACGCGACCATGGTCTACGTCAACGCCCAGATGCAGACCTTCCGGGATGGGGAAGCGCCGCTCTACATCGAGGAACGCACGCCCCAGGTGCTGGACGCCAGCGCCCAGGCCGAGACCGCCCGCCAGATCCTGAGCGCACCCTTGACCCTGGGCCTGCCGGCCGCGGCCGAGGGCGACCCCGGCCCCTGGACGGTCAGCGTGGAAACCCTGTCAAAAATGCTGGTGATCGCCCGGCTGGAGAATGGCCCCACGGCCGGGTTCCAGGTGGCCCTGAACGCCGAGGCCCTGCGCCCGATCCTGGATGACGTTGCCGCCCAGGTGAACCGCGTCCCTGAAAATGCGCGCTTCTATTTCGACGACGAGACCCGCGAACTGGTCTTGATCCAGAATGCGAAGATCGGGCGCACGCTCGATATTGACGGGACGATTTCGATCATCAACCAGGGCCTGTCGCAGGGACAGCACAGCCTGGCGCTGCAAATCATCACCAACCAGCCGCTTGTCCCCGATACAGCCACCGCCGCATCGCTGGGGATCACCGAACTGGTCAGCTCGCAGACCTCTTACTTTTACGGGTCGAGCGGGGCGCGCATCCAGAACATTACTGCCGCGTCGGCCCGGTTCCATGGCTACCTGGTGGCCCCCGGCGAGACCTTCTCGATGGGCGAAGTGATGGGCGACGTGAGCCTCGACAGCGGCTTTGCCGAAGCGCTGATCATTTTCGGCGGGCGGACGATCAAGGGCGTGGGCGGCGGCGTTTGCCAGGTCAGCACCACCCTGTTCCGCACGGTGTTCTTTGGCGGTTATCCGGTCGAGGAGCGCTATGCTCACGCTTACCGGGTTTCATATTATGAACAGACCTACAGCGGCGGCATTGATCCGAGCCTGGCCGGGCTGGATGCGACCGTCTACTTCCCGCTGGTGGATTTCAAGTTCACCAACGATTCGCCCAACTGGCTGTTGATGGAGACCTACGTCAACGCCGGGACGCGCACCCTGACCTGGAAGTTCTACTCCACCTCCGACGGCCGCACCGTCGAATGGAATACCACCGGCCCGACCGGGATCGTCCCGGCGCCCAAGCCGCTCTTCCGTGAAAACTCCGAGCTGGCCCGCAACGAGATCAACCAGGTGGACTGGGAGGCCGACGGGGCGGACGTGCTGGTCACGCGCACGGTCTGGCGCGGCGGATCGGTGATCCTGCAAGACGAGTTCCGCACCCATTACGAACCCTGGCAGGCCATCTGCGAGTACGGTCCCGGCACCAAGGACCTGGAGACCCGGGCCGAGAACAAGGGCCTGTGCCAGTAGGGGCGGCGGTCATATCAGAAGAGCAGAGGCCGGTTTGGTCTCTGCTCTTTTATTCTGCGCGCGAACATCAGGAAATATTGGAGTCCTGTTGCGGATATTAATTGATCGAATCGCCCCTGTCCAGCATGGATGGGGAAGTGGGGTAATCGGGTAACTCGCGGCGGAATTCGTACTCGGCGATCATCACCTGGATGATCGCATTCTGTTCTTCATTGGGTTCGATAAATTCCAGGCCGATATTGTAGAAGGATGGGTCCAGGTCGGGCTGGCACCAGGCGACCCTGCCGATCAGGTCAATATGGTCAACGGTAAATTGCTGGTTTGGGGGTAAGTCAATCCGCAACGGGATCAGCGTTTCGGCGGGCATCGCATCGTCGCTGATGACCATTGCGCCCGCCTTGCTCATATCTGCAAGGTATCCCAGCAACTGTCCAGACCCGCGGTTGAAGACGCGGGAGTAAATGATCAAATATTTACGCGGCATTTTGCGGCGTTCATCCATGGGGGACCTCCGTTTGGTTTAGTACCAGTGTACACGAGGTGAGAGCGAAAATCAACCGGATTTTCAGGACAACCGGGTGATAATTCCATAACACTCCGCTGTATTGCTGTGCGAGTGGTTATAATGTGTGGGTTTGCTCAAAGGAAGCTGAATGTCGAAGACTCACGAACACACACACCACCCCATTGACCGGGCCTCGCTGACCCGTTTCGCCTGGCTGTCCATCGGCGCGGCGGCGCTGACCATCGGCCTGAAAACCGTCGCCTACCTGCTGACCGGGTCGGTCGGCCTGCTCTCGGACGCCATCGAATCGATCATCAACCTGGCGGCGGCGGTCATGGCCCTGTGGATGCTGTCCATCGCGGCCCGCCCGCCGGATGAAAGCCACCTTTACGGCCACAGCAAAGCCGAGTATTTCGCCAGTACGGTCGAGGCGGTCTTGATCCTGGCGGCGGCGGTCGGCATTGCCGTCACAGCGGCCGAAAGGCTGCTCGACCCGCGCCCGCTGGAGCAGGTGGGGGCCGGCCTGGCCGTCTCGATGGCCGCGGCGTTGGTCAATTTCTTCACCGCCCGCACCCTGTTGGACGCCGGGAAGCGCTACAACTCCATCACCCTCGAAGCCGACGCCCAGCACCTGATGACGGACGTCTGGACTTCGGCGGGAGTGCTGGCCGGGGTGGGTATCGTCGTCCTGACCGGCTGGCTCGCCCTCGACCCGGTTGTCGCCCTGCTGGTGGCGGCCAACATCGTCTGGACGGCGATCAGCCTGCTGCGCCGCTCGGTGGCCGGGCTGATGGACGCCTCCCTGCCCGCCGAGGACAAGAGGAAGATCGAAGCCGTGCTCGACCTGTACCGCCAGAAAGGGCTGGACTTCCACGCCCTGCGCACCCGCCAGGCCGCGGCCCGGCGTTTCGTCTCGGTCCACGTGCTCGTCCCCGGCGAGTGGACGGTACATGACTCGCACCACATTGCCGAAGACATCGAAGCTGACATCCGCAAAGCCATCGGCGAGGCAGCCGTCATCACCCACCTCGAACCGATAGACGACGAAATCTCCCACGACGACATCCCTCTCGACAGGCCGTAATCAAAGACCCTAAAGGTTTTCCAGAAACCATTAGGGTCTCAATCTCACACCAGCTTTCGGGGGATTTCAAGCTCGGCTTCGTCCGGTTTTTTTCTCTTGAAAATCTTGAACATCTCCCGCAGCCCGGATTTGAGCATCGCGCCGAACTCGGGCGTTCCCTCGGGTGACATCACCAGGGCGTAAGGCCGCCAGAAACGGTTGAACAGGAACGCCATCGGCTTGTGTTCGCCGGGCCGGAGGGCAGCCTGCACTTCCGTTACCCCCTCGCCCCGGAAATCTTCGCGCAGGGCATCCAGCATGAGCGTGCCCCAATACTGGCGCTGCCAGCGCGGAGCGACGTAGATGCCGTCCACGCGGGCAGTATCAGTGATGACGATGCCGGTCGCGAACCCGACCAGTTCATCCCCGCCGGTCAACACCAGGACCCGTCGGCCTGGTTCCGTTAAAAGGGCGGCCCAATCTGCCTTGACCGGCAGCCCCGCCAGGGACAGGATATCCCCTTCGGCAGCGGGTCGCAGGGTCAGGCTGTCAGGGCTGGACGGACCTTTTTGGCGGGAGCGGGCCAACGTCACGAAAAGACCCGGCAGCACCGGCAGGATCAGGGTCGCTACCACAACCCATCCTGAGAACTGGTAATACGGTTCGCTGGAGCGCAGGAGGTAAATCCCCACGACCATCATGTTGTAGGTAAAGTGTGACATGATGGTGGTTAACAGGTCGAATTTCAGGAAGATGACCCCCAGAATAATCGCGATGATGGTCAGTTCGATGCCGCGCACATAAATGGGGTAGGTCAGGTAATTTGTGTGGGCGAAAGCCCACAGCGCGCCGGGGATGAGCACGGCCAGCCAGACGAGTCTCTTGCGAAATATCCACAAGAACAGGCTGATCCCGACCAGCCGGAAGATAAGTTCCTCGGACAGGGCGGCGTTAAGACCTGCGTCGAAGGCTTCAAGGAAGGGAAAGGGCGTGGCGAACAAGTCGCTGTACTCGACTGTGACCGGGTTCCACCAGCCGAAATATTCGGTGGTGACGAAGTAGAAGATGATGATAAAGCCCAGTTGGGCCACTCCCAGGCGCAGCCCGCGCCAGGCCGAACGGCTGAAGGCAACCCACCTGTTTGGCCCGCGAGCCAGGATGCGGTCTTGCAACGGCCAGACCAATTTCGAGAGCGCCTGCCCGCCTGCCCAGGTGACCAATATTGGAGCGCCGGTGATCAGGGCGGAAATGGCTATAAGGAAAATATTGTTGATCCAAAAGAGGGTGTAATCGTCGGTGGTGCTGTAGCCCTGATTGAAGAGGACGATATAGTTGAGATACGAAGCCAGGGATACCAGGATGGCGAGCGCCGTGGGTGGGAAAGCCCGGCGCAGGTCTGGGCGGCTGGTGGCTAAAGCCGCCAGGGCCACCAGCGAAAAAGTGACCAGCCCCAAAAAAGAGACGATATCGTCAACAAACCCCGCTTGATCCCGCTCGGCGGCGAACTGGCGCTGGAAGGCTTCGGGGGTTTTCATCCAGGGGAAGGCGTAACCCACCCGGTCGCCCTGGACGGTGGCCGTATAGCGGATTTCACTCTCACCGGCTGAGAAACCTCTCAACTTCCAGGTGAAAGTGTGGTCCACTCGCCCGCCGGGGAGTTCCTCGCTGGAGGCCTCGATCCGCTCCCAGGCCGCAGCGTCCCACCCGGCGTATTGGGCCAGGAAATCCTCGGCAACCGTCTGGGCCTGTTCTTGCGGGATGGTCGCGCCGGGAGTATCTTCCATGATGATGTGGTCGAATCCCAGGAACTCGCCGGACGGTGACAGGTAAACGTAGAATTCTTCCTTCTCCTGCGGTTTGAACCAGCGGGCGGTCCAGCGGTAGATGGGCCATTTCTCAACGGCAATGCGGCGATTGAACTCCTCCACACCCAGGGTGCGTTGGATGTAGATGAGTGACAATCCGCCGCCACCAAAAGATAACGTGGACTTATATCCCTCGCCGGGAGTGTAGCCGAAATCGGCCAGATAATCGGTGGCGATCTGCTGCGCCTGCGGACGGGTGACGGACACATCCACCGAGGCGCTGGGCAGGGCGCGGTCATATTGGGTGAAGAAAATGACTGCCCCGAAGATACCGAACAGGGTGATCAGCAGTTCGATCCAGGGATGTTTTTGTTCTTTGGCAATCGGATAGGTGCGTTCCATAATGGCTTTCCCTTTCTGAGCGTTGTATCGGGCCGGACTCTCGATTGGTAAATTCCGATTTTCGTTGTACAATCTTGAATATCGTGTTATGTACAGGAGAGAGCAATGTTCGAACCAACAAAAATGACCTTTGAGCAATTGAGTGAGCGGCTGCGGGAATTTGAAACCCGCTTTGGTTTTTCAACCATTGAATTCTATCGCCGTTACCAGGAGGGTGAGTTGGGCGACGACGATGAGTATATGCTCTGGGCTGGGCTATACCACCTTTACCTGACTTCGCTGCCGGTACGCCAGTTTATGAAATCAGAAAGCTTGGCAGGGTGAAAATCACAGATTACTATGCTTCAGTGGAACGCAGCTTGCGGCAGAACGCGAACATCTCTCAGGTGGACGCACCGCAAGCTTTTTTGACTTCCGACGATTACAATGGCTTGTTCCGCTGTCGAGTGCATTTTTGGGATGGTTCTTACCTGGACATTTACGAAACCGTCAGCACAGAATTAGGCTATCCGGTGCGTATCAACTACGCCTATACCTACTTGCGTGACGGGCAGCGCGTCTTTCGTTATGACAATGCGCCGCACCATCCCGACGTTGCGACGTTTCCACACCATAAACACATCGGATTAAATGATCGTCTTGCGCCGACCGACCAGCCGACATTGGGGCAAGTCATTGGCGAAATCGAACCGTTGCTCGGCAAATGAGCGTAAAAACTTGACTTTGGCTATTCTACATCAATCCCGGATTTTCGCTGGCGTTTGACATCCCCGCGCCGTTTCTTGGCCTGCAGGCGTCTCTCGACTGCGGCCTTGCCGGGTTTGGTCGGTTTGCGCGGCTTGGGCGGCTGCCAGGCCCGGGCGACCAGAGCGTTGAGCCGATCCAGGGCGTCTTGCTGGTTGCGCTCCTGGGTGCGGAAGCGCTGGGCCTCGATGATCAGCGCGCCCTCCGCCGTCAGACGGGTACCGGCCAGCCTCGAAAGCCGCGCCCGCACCTCATCCGGGAGAGAGGCGGAGGCCAGCTCGAAGCGCAGGCGCACCGCCGTCGCCACCTTGTTCACGTTCTGCCCGCCCGGTCCTGATGAGCGGAAAAATTCGAATGTCACTTCCTCCGGCGGGATGGTTCGAGGTGTCATTGTAAAAAGAAGAAAACTGCTGCAAATCCTGCGCAGGCCAAAAGGCTGACGGCAATGATCGCCACAATCACCCCTCGCCCCGGGTTTTCTTCCTGGAACACGGAGGGGGATTGGATCAGCGGCGGTGAGGGGCGGATTTCGGCGCTGTTGGACGCGGGCATCTGCGAATATCCCTGCACGAGCGGGACCTCGGAAATGAATCCCAGTTCCCGGAGCTTTTCCATCCCCTCCTGGAATTTGACCCGCATCTCCGGCGACATACCGTCCAGCCCGCTGACAGGTTTCCCGTCCACGATGACGGTGGTTGTGGCGGCCTTGAGGAGATTGCCCAAAATGTCCCCCTGGAAGATGTCGGGCACGCCATCCTGGTTTTCGTCTTTGAATATTTTTATCAATTGCTCGTAAGCCTGGCGCTCGTCGGCGGGCATTTCAGCCGGGTCGTTGTAGGTCTTGCCGTTGAAGGTGAATGGAGACATAAGCTTTATCCTTTTCGCAGGGCGGTCTCGGTCATTAAATAGAGTTCTTTGGGACAAGCAGGGGGTCGCTGTTGGATGAAGAGTTATACCCTATTGAAAACCAAAGAGCCGACATTCTTTGTTCATGCTTATATCTTACCCGGTTTTGCGCCCACCCGGAGCGTAACATCAGCTATGAAAGCAAAAGAATTTTGGCTCTTTGATATTTTAT
>DIDQ01000079.1:0-2235 GCA_002418215.1 Anaerolineales bacterium UBA5796 | reverse complement strand
ATCTCCGTGCTCTCCGTGTGCTCGGTGGTAAAGCGGGTTTTCACCCCACTTAAACCTGAAGAGCCAGAATTTTCTCAAACGATTTAAAGAACGAGCAAAGTCTCTTAAAAGACCCTTCGAGACGATGTTTTTCCTGAGCGCTTGTGTTTCACGGAGTGATCCTTGTATTACAATTGAGTGCCGCTAAAATCGGAAACGAGATCCTTCCAGGTTTAGTCACGCTCAAGGAACTCAGCCCGGTGGGCTGCCAATCGTCTGCTCAACCTGCTCGACGTGGAAAATGAATAACCCATTTCAGGAAATGCTTTTTATGGAAAACACTTATACCGAACCCGTCTCGAAACTTCTCGAACTTGCCCGGCCTAAAGACTCCTGGCTGGACTATCCTGCCCTCGGTCTCACCGGCGACGACATCCCCGAATTGATCCGGCTGGTGGAAGACCATGACCTGCGCTACAAGGAAGCGCCCCCCGACTTGCCCGATGATGAAGACCTGCCCGAATGGTACGGCCAGATCCACGCCTGGCGGGCGCTGGCCCAGCTCAAGGCCGAAGCCGCCATCCCCTCCATTCTTGGGGTCCTGTACCAGGTTGACGATTATGATGACGACTGGCTCAGCGAAGACGCGCCGGAAGTCTTCGCCCTGATCGGGCCGGCCGCGCTCCAGCCTCTCGCCGAATACCTGGCAGACGAAGAGAACGGCCTGTATGCCCGCGCTGCGATCGCATCCTCCTTGAGCCAAATGGGAAAGGTCCACCCCGAAACCAGGGATGAGTGCGTCGAAATCCTTGCCTCGGAACTGGAAGCCTTCGAGACGAACGACGAGGGGCTGAACGCCTTCCTGATCTACGAGTTGACGCAATTGAAGGCTGTCGAGCACGTTGACCTGATCGGAAAAGCCTTTGCATCGGATACCGTTGACGAAATGGTCATGGGCGATTTCGAAGATGTGCAGATCGAACTGGGCTTGCTCGAAGAGCGCACTGCCCCGCGCCACATTCGCCCCTGGTTCGACGATTTTCCTCTACGGAAGGATGCTGTCCAAGCCGAGCAGAACGTCAAAAAGGCCGAGAAGAAGGCAAAGACCAAGCGCAAACAGGAAAAGAAATCCCGCAAGAAAAACCGGAAGAAAAAGTAAACCCCCATGTCCGTTTACCTCCACGATATCCCCCTCGACGAAGCCCAACTGCGACTCAAGACCGCCCTCGAAGAAGCCGGACTGTGGCGCGTGCTCGGCGACGAAAGCATCCCCCTCGACGAAAGCGCCCTGGGACGTGTGCTGGCCGCGCCGGTTTGGGCTTTATCTTCATCCCCGCATTACCACGCCTCGGCGATGGACGGGTTCGCCGTCCGGGCCGAAGCCACCGCCGGGGCCATGCCCACCGCGCCCCTGGCCCTCACCGCTTTCAAATACGTGGATACCGGCGATCCGGTCCCCGGCGAGTTCAATGCGGTCATCCCAATCGAAAACGTCGAATCGCTCGACGCAACCGGCGTTTTGACGAAAGACCTGCGCGCCCCGGCGGCCATCCGCATCCGGGCCGCGGTTACGCCCTGGAGCCACATCCGTCCCCTTGGCGAAGACATCGTCGCCACCCAACTGGTGCTCCCGGCAGGCCACACCCTGCGGCCTTACGACCTGGGGGCGATTGCCGCTTCGGGGCATACGGCCGTGAAAGTGGCCCGCCGCCCCAAAGTGGCGATCCTGCCGACCGGCACCGAACTGGTCCCGATGGGCGCGGCCCTCAAGCCGGGCGACATCCTGGAATACAACTCGCTGGTCATGGCCTCTCAAATCAAGGCGATGGGCGGCGAGGCGACCCGTTTCCCGATCACCGCCGATGATTTCGAGGCCATCCTCGAACGGGTCGGTGAAGCGGCGCGGGACCATGACCTGGTCCTGCTCAACGCCGGTTCCTCAGCCGGGGCGGAGGACTTTTCAGCCAAAGTGGTCGAGACCCTCGGCACGCTGCTGGTGCATGGCGTCGCCGTCCGGCCGGGGCATCCGGTGATCTTTGGGACGGTCAATCGTAAATCGCCAATCCCCATCATCGGCGTCCCCGGATACCCGGTCTCGGCCGCCCTGACGGTGGACATCTTCGTCGAACCGGTCATCGCTCGCTGGCTGGGCCGGCCTCCGCTGGTGCTGCCGGAGATGGAAGCCACCCTGACCCGCAAGATCACCTCCCCCGGCGGCGACGACGATTTTGTGCGGGTCGCCGTGGGGCGGGTGGG
>DIDQ01000125.1 GCA_002418215.1 Anaerolineales bacterium UBA5796 | reverse complement strand
GCTGGGCCTCCGTCGCCGCGGATGGCGGCTGGGGCGGCGCGCTTGGCGGGGTCACGACCGGGGCGCAGGCAGAAATCACCATAACGGCCAGCAGGCCGAGGGTCAGCCCTGAGCTTAGTCGAAGGGCCTGTCCTGAGCTTAGTCGAAGGGCCCGGGTTTTGATTCGGGGGGTCATAAAGGCTCCTCTCTCGAATGGGGTTATCGAATCAGACACTCCTTATCCGCATTTTCTTACCCAGAACCAGCCAGCGGCTGGCCCTTCGGAAGAGTTGCAGACTGAAGTCTGCACTCCAGATAATCTGTGGTTTATTGAAATTGTCAATTTGCTATACGCCTCGCCGCCAAATCGGGATATTCGTCATGCCAAAACGTGAGCGGCTTTCTTTGACGCGCCCGCCTTCCTAAGCTATACTTTGGTCGGTCAGTCGCGTGGTCGAATAGTCAGGTAGCCGGATGAGATGAACTGTCAGACTACAAGACCAACAGACTATCGAACTACCGGACCAAATGACTATCTAACTAATCGGAGGCTTTTGATGGCAAATTTCAAACTGACTTATGCAACCATGTTCAACCCGCCCGAAGAACTGCACGACGGCTTCGATAAAGCTGTGGCGACCCTCAAGGCGAACCTGGGCAGGGAATACGGCATGATCATCAACGGCAAAGAGGTTTACGCCGAAGAAAAGTTCGAAGACCGCTCGCCGGTGAACACCGATTGGGTGCTGGCGGTCATGCAAAAAGGCAACGGCCACCACGCCAACGAAGCCCTGGCTGCGGCCCGCAAGGCCTTCCCCGCCTGGAGCCACACCCCTTGGCAGGAACGCGTCCGCCTGCTGCGCAAAGCCGCCGACCTGATAGACGAGCGCATCTTCACCCTGGGCGCGGCCATGGCCCTCGAAGTGGGCAAGAACCGCATGGAATCGCTCGGCGACGTGGCCGAGACCGCCGACCTGATCCGTTACGCTTGCTACCAGATGGAAGCCAACGACGGCTTCATCAAAGAGATGGGCAAAGACCCGCTGGTGGGCTACGAGGCCCGCAACGTGTCGGCGCTGCGGCCTTACGGCGTGTGGCTGGTCGTTTCCCCGTTCAACTTCCCCTTCGCCCTCACCGGCGGCCCGGCTGGGGCAGCCCTGGTGACCGGCAATACCCTGGTGATGAAACCCGCCACCGACACCCCCTGGATCGTGCGCCTGCTGGCCGACTGTTTCAGCGACGCCGGGCTGCCCGACGGCGTGATGAACTTCGTCACCGGGCCGGGACGCACCCTCGGCCAGGCCCTGGTCGAAAGCCCCGAAGTGGACGGCGTGACCTTCACCGGCTCCTTCGACGTGGGCATGAAGATGTACCAGGATTACGCCGCCGGGAAATTCGTCCGCCCGATCATCCTCGAGCTGGGCGGCAAGAACCCGGCCATCGTCTCGCGCAACGCCGACCTGGAACGGGCCAGCATCGGCATCCTGCGCTCGGCCTTCGGCCTGCAAGGGCAAAAGTGCTCGGCAGCCAGCCGCGTCCTGGTGGAAGAGCCGGTCTACGAAGACCTCATCGCCCGCCTGAAAGACATGACCGACAAACTGGTCATCGGCGACCCGACCGACCGCAACGTGTACCTCGGCCCGGTGGTCAACGCCTCGGCTTACCAGGATTTCAAGAACTTCACCGAGGAAATCTCGCAGGGCGGCGGCAATTTCCTGACCGGCGGGCGCGTCAAAGCCGGCGACGGCTTCGACAAGGGATATTTCTGCGAACCGACCTTCGTCACCGGCTTGCCGCTCGACCACCGTCTCTGGAAGCACGAGATGTTCCTGCCGATCACGACCATCGCCTCGGTCTACAACCTGGACGAAGCGATGAAGATCGCCAACGATGTCAACTACGGCCTGACTGCCGGCTTCTACGGCTCGGAGGATGAGGCCGCCTGGTTCTTCGACCACATCGAAGCCGGTGTGACTTACGCCAACCGTCCGCAAGGCGCGACCACCGGCGCGTGGCCGGGCTTCCAGCCATTCGGCGGCTGGAAAGGCTCCGGCTCCAGCGGCAAGAACGCCGGCGGTTACTACTACCTGCAACTCTACATGCACGAGCAGATCCAGACCCTCATCAAATAACCTGCCAGAACTCCCCTTCCCTCAAAAGGGGAAGGGGAGTTTTCCGCATCGCGTAACGCGACATTTACCAAAAAGCGACCTGAAAGCCTGTCCTGCGAAGCCCCAGCGCGCTTCCGGGGAGCTTGTCGAAGGGTCGCGTTATCCCGCCCAAAAAACATGCCCTGGAACCCCGACCAATACCATAAATTCCAGTCACAACGCCAGGCCCCGTTTTACGACCTGCTGGCGCTGGTGGACATCCGTCCCGGCCTGGCCGTGGTGGACCTCGGCTGCGGGACGGGCGAACTGACCCGCCGCTTGGCCGATGCGCTGCCCGGCAGCCAAGTCACCGGGCTGGACCTGTCGCCTGAGATGCTCGAAAAAGCCGCGGCCCACGCCCGGGAGGGGCTGCGCTTCGAAAACGGCGACCAGGCCCAACTATCCGGAACCTGGGATTTGATCTTCTCCAACGCCGCCCTGCATTGGACCGAGAACCACTTCGCCCTGGTCACGCGCCTTTACGACCACCTCGCTCCCGGCGGCCAGCTCTGCATCCAGATGCCGTCCAACCACACCCACGTCTCGCAGCGGATCACCATCGAGACCGCCCAGGAGGAACCCTTCTTCAGCGCCCTCGACGGCTGGGTGCGCTATTCACCAGTGCTGCAAATAGACCAGTATGCCCAGATCCTGTTCGACTGCGGGGCCGAGGATATCCTCGTCTTCGAGAAGGTCTACCCTCACCTCCTGGCCGATTCGGACGCCGTAGTGGAATGGATTTCAGGAACCACGCTCGTGCCTTATTTCGAGCGCCTGGGCAGGTTGGAAGAGGAATTCATTGCCGCCATCCAGCGTAAATTGCGCCAGGCCATGAAGGGCAGCCCGGTCTTCTTCCCTTTCAAACGCACCCTTCTCAGCGCCCGCCGCCCAAGGTAAGCATGGCAGAAGAAGATTCCGGCCCGCTTGCGCCGCGCGTCGGCACGTTTTTCATCCTGATGGGTTTGGGGCTGATCGTCCTGTTCATCGCCTCCGATGCAGCCGGGGAAGCAGTTTTCGATTACTTTTTCTTTGGGGTTATCGGGCTGGCGATCGGGTTCATCCTCCGCCGCAAGGCTCCCGCGCCCCCGCCCAGCAGCCGCTTCGGCGGCATCCGCAGAATGCGTGAAAACGCAAAAAAACGCAAAGAAGAGAAAGCCAAAAAGAAGAAAAAATAACATGAGCAAACTCATCCCTCTTTCCGAAGCTATTTCGAAATATGTCCAGGATGGAGATACCGTCTACGCGGCGGGATTCACCCACCTGATCCCCTTCGCGGCCGGGCACGAGATCATCCGCCAGGGCCGCCGGGACCTGGTGCTGGCCCGCGCCACCCCCGACCTGATCTACGACCAGATGGTTGCCGCCGGCTGCGCCCGCAAGGTGATCTTCTCGTACATGGGCAACCCTGGCGTCGGCTCGCTGCGGATCGTGCGCGCCGCCCTCGAAAAAGGCGAGATCGAATGGGAGGAATACTCCCACTTCGGCATGATCTCGCGCCTGCAAGCCGGGGCCACCGGGCTGCCCTTCATGCCCATGAAACAGACCGCCGCAACGGATCTGGAACAGGCGAATCCAAAAATTAAACGCGTCACCGACCCCTACTCCGGCGAAGAGTTGATCGCCGTCCCGGCCCTCAACCCGGACGTAGCCATCGTCCACGTGCAGCGGGCCGATGCGGAGGGCAACGCCCACTTGTGGGGCATCGTCGGCGAACAGAAGGAAGCCGCCTTCGCCGCCGGGCGGGTCATCCTGACCGCCGAGGAGATCGTGGACGAATCCGTCATCCGCTCGGACCCCAACCGCACCCTGATCCCCGGCTTCATCGTGGACGCGGTCTGCCACGTCCCGCACGCCTGCCACCCGTCCTACGCCCAGGGCTATTACGACCGGGACAACGAGTTCTACCTCGAATGGGACAAGGTCAGCTCGTCGCCGGAGGCGGTCAAGGCCTGGCTGGGCGAGTGGGTCTACGGCGTGAAAGACCGCGACGCATACTGGTCCAAACTCGGCGCGGCGAAACAGGCCCGGTTGCAGGTCGAACCCAGACTGAGCCAGCCGATTGATTACGGGGATTATTGATCCATCCGCGAATTTACGCGAATTGACGCTAAAAGAGAAATCACGATGGAACTACTCTATAAAGACGAGGTTTTTGCCATTGTCGGTGCGGCAATAGAAGTTTATAACCGTTTGGGGCCAGGGTTTTTGGAGCCGGTTTATCAGGAAGCCCTGTCCATTGAATTTGTTCACCGAACAATCCCTTCCGATGAACAACATGAAATCAAGCTCTTCTATCGTGGTCAATCATTAAAGAAAACCTACCTTGCCGACTATCTTTGTTACGGCAAAATCATCGTCGAAATCAAAGCCTTAGACCGGCTGACTTCCCGCGAAGAAGCGCAGACGATCAATTATTTGAAAGCAACGGGCTGTCAGGTAGGCGTATTGATCAACTTCGGAGCGCACCCAAACCTGGAATGGCGGCGCATCATCTTGACGAAAAACAGCCCGTCTCGCCCGAAAACCCACTCCCTGCACGAAGACTCGCCTGATTACCAAGTCCAAATTAGCGATGATTAGCGTAAATTCGCGGATTCCATTTTCCACCTACGGCAACTCCGGTGAGCCGCTGGTCTTCCTGCACGCCAACGGCTACCCGCCCGGCTGTTACCGTCCCCTGCTGAACCGGCTGGCCGGAAGCCGCCGCGTCCTGGCGATGGTCCAGCGCCCGCTCTGGCCGGATTCGCATCCCGGCGACATCCACGATTGGGGTCCGCTGAGCGATGACCTGCTGCGCTTCTTGAGCGAACAACACCTTGAAAAACCGGTCGTCATCGGCCACTCGATGGGCGGGATCGCCGCCCTGCGGGCCGCGCTGCGCCAGCCGGAGCGTTTCAAGGCCCTCATCCTGCTCGACCCGGTGCTGTTCATGCCCAATTTCATCCGAATGTGGTGGCTGATGTACCACACCGGGCTGGGATACCGCATCCACCCGCTGGTCAAGGCCGCCCGCTACCGCCGCCAGGCTTTCGACGACCTGGACAAACTGTTCAACGGCTACCGGCGCAAGTCCATTTTCAGGTATTTCGACGACGAGGCCCTGCGCGCCTACGTCGAGGGGATCGCCTGCCCGGATGGGGACGGCTACCGGCTGTGCTACTCCGCCGAATGGGAGATGCGCGTCTACGTCACCGGCGTCTGGCGGGACCTGGAACTGTGGCGCGGGCTAAGGAACCTGTCCACGCCGACGGCGATCCTGCGCGGGGCCGAGACGGATACCTTTTTAGCGGGAACAGCCCAGCGGGTCCAGAAAGTGAACCCGGCAATAAAAATCGTCCCGCTGGAGAAGTCCACCCACCTGCTCCCGCTCGAACGACCAGCGGAAATCCATCAAGAAATTCGATCATTTTTGAGCGCATTATCCTAACGACTGAAGTCGTTACTACGATTTAGGAGAGCTTATGAGCGACCTTTCTTATTCTTCATCCGAACTGATGATCATCAACGCCGCCCGGATGCTGCGGGATGGCGACGTGGTCTTCGTGGGCGTAGGCCAGCCCAACCTGGCCTGCAACCTGGCTAAACGTACCCACGCCCCGAACCTGGTGATGATCTACGAGGCGGGCGTGATCGGGGCCGAACCGGCCCGCCTGCCGCTCTCGATTGGCGACCCGACCCTGGTGAGCGGGGCGCTTTCGGTGTGCAGCATGTACGATATTTTCTCGTTCTACTTGCAGCGCGGCAACGTGGACGTGGGTTTCCTGGGCGGGGCGCAGATAGACCGCTTCGGCAATATCAACGCCACCATCATCGGGAGCGATTACCAGCATCCCAAGGTGCGGCTGCCCGGCTCCGGCGGGGCGCAGGAGATCGCCGCCTGGGCGAATAGATGTTACATTATGACCCCGCACCAGAAACGGCGCTTCCCCGAAAAGTGCGATTTCCGCACCTCGGCCGGCTACCTGGACGGAAAGGGCGGGCGTGAGGCTGCCGGGCTGCGCGGGCGCGGCCCGGTGGCAGTGGTGACCGACCTGGGCATCCTTGAACCCGACGAGAACGGCGAACTGGCGCTGACCGCCCTGCACCCCGGCAAAACGGTCGAGATGGCGCAGGAGAACACCGGCTGGGATTTGAAAGCCTCCGCAACCCTGCGGACGACCGACCCGGTGACGGAGCGCGAACTGCGCATCCTGCGCGAGGAACTCGACCCGACCGGGATGCACCTGGGCAGCGCCGGGTAAAGCGGCAAAACCCCTGGAATCAACGCGACGTAGATAGGGTGAACCGTTTTCGAAAGGAGAAAATCATGAGTAACCCCCAACGTCCCCCACTGCGCCGGTCCCGGCATAACCGCGTCATCGCCGGAGTCTGCGGCGGGTTGTCCGAGTTCTTCGGCATCAGCGCCTTCTGGTTCCGGCTGGCCTTCGTCATCGCAACCCTGCCCGGCGGCGTGCCCGGCATCGGCGCGTACCTGCTCTTCTGGCTCATCTTACCCAAAGCCGAAGCCTGATCCTTAATCAGCCTGCACATGCAGGCTGATTGCATCTATAAAATACCCACGCATCTTTTCAATAACTCGGGGTGTGGGGTGTTGCGGACGGGCTGCGCCCGTCCGCAACACCCCACTTCCCCCTTCTTTCTGAAAAGATACATACCCACGGTTGAAAATTACGCATTCCTTCTCGTAAAAAAGCGCAATTTTCAACCGCCCTGAGTATAATGTCGCTCATGTTTTCCCGACTCTTCATCTCGACTGCGGATAATCGCCTGCGCGCCGTATGGCGGCTGCTGATACAGACCTTGCTGCTGCTCCTGCTGGCCTTCTGCTTGGGGATTCCGGTCATCTTCCTGACCTTCATCCCGATCCCTGGGATGGCCCGCTTCGACGAGTTTGCCATGCTCGTCTACCAGATCGTCGAACTCATCGCCGTCACGCTCTCGGTTTACCTGGCCCGCCGCTTCCTGGACAAACGTCCCTTCGCCGGGCTGGGCCTGAAGCTGGATTCCCGCACCCTGCCCGACCTGCTGGCCGGGGTGGGGATAGCGGCCTTGATGATGGGCCTGATTTTCGGGCTTCAACTCGTCCTGGGTTGGCTGACCGTCGAAGGCTTTGCCTGGGAGGGCGAAAACGTCCCCTCTGTGCTGGGGGGGATGGCGTTGATGTTCATCATCTTTACCTTCACAGGCTGGAACGAGGAGTTGCTCTCGCGCGGCTATCATTTGCAAACCCTGGCCAGCGGAACGAACCTGTTTTGGGGCACGGTCATTTCATCCGCCTTGTTTAGCGCGTTGCACCTCTCCAATCCGGGAGCGCTATGGACCAGCGCGGCGGGCATCTTCCTGGCCGGGCTGTTCCTGGCCTTTGCCTACCTGCAAACGGGCCAACTCTGGCTCTCCATCGGCCTGCACCTCGGCTGGAACTTCTTCGAGGGGCCGGTCTTCGGCTTCCCGGTCAGCGGGTGGGATTTTTATTCGATGACCCGCATTTCGGTCACCGGCCCGGAATTGTGGACCGGCGGCCGGTTCGGCCCCGAAGCCGGGCTGATCCTGATCCCCGGACTGCTGGCCGGGGCAATCGCGGTCTATTTTTACAGCAAAGCCGTTCGGCCATCACTCACGGGTGTTCAGACCGAAATTTCTACGCAACAGGAAAAACCATAAACCATGCCTCTCCTCGCTTCGATCCCCATTCTCGTCATCCTTATCCTGATGGTCGGCTACCGCTGGGGGGCCGCCCGGGCCGGAGCCGCCGGATACCTGGCTGCCCTGGTCGTCGCCATTGGTTTCTTCGGCGCCGGCGCAGACGCGCTGGCATACGCCCACGTCAAAGGGTTGATCCTGACCTTCGACGTGTTGTTCATCGTCTGGGCGGCCTTCCTGCTCTACCGGGTCGCCGATGAAGCCGGGGCCATCAAGGTTATCGGCCAGGCCCTGCCCAACCTGACCGCCGACAGGGGGATGCAGGCCATCCTGATCGGCTGGGTCTTCGCCTCCTTCCTGCAAGGCGCGGGCGGATTCGGCGTCCCGGTGGCGGTGACGGCCCCGCTGCTGGTCGGGCTGGGATTCTCGCCGCTGACAGCGGTCGTCGTCCCCTCCATCGGCCACGGCTGGGCGGTGACGTTCGGCTCGCTGGGATCCTCCTTCCAGGCGCTGATGTCGTCCACCGGGTTGGACCAGGCGACCCTGGCCCCCGGCGCGGCGCTCTTCCTCGGGATCTCGGCCCTGGTCACCGGCCCGATGGTCGCCCACTCGGCCGACGGCTGGTCCGGGGTCAAGCGATTGACGGTCAAGGCGCTGATCCTGGGGACGGTGATGGGCGCGGCCCAGTACGCCATCGCCGTGGCCGGGCTGTGGAACATCGCCGCTTTCGGCGGCGGCCTGGCGGGACTCATCGTCAGCGTGCCGCTGGCCCGTTGGGGGCAGACCAACCACCTATCCAAGGAACGCACCGATGGGAAAAAGCTTTTCGTGGCGCTCTCGGCTTATTCCATCCTGGTTGTGTTGACGGTAGTCATCCTGCTCGTCCCGGCCATCAAAGATTTCATGGGCCAGGCCGCGATCCAGGTCCAGTTCCCCGAAACGGTGACATCGCTCGGATACGTCTCGCCCGCCGGGGCCAACCGCCCGGTGCGCATCTTCACCCACGCCGGGGCGATCCTGCTCTACACTTCGGTCATCGCCTTCTTCGTTTACTGCCGGGCCGGGTTGTGCAAGGTCGGTGCAGCGAAAGCCATCCTGAACGATACGGTCAAAAAGATGATGGCCTCCAGCCTGAGCATCCTGGAGATGGTGGCAATGGCGACCGTCATGCAGCAAGCCGGGATGACCGAGGCCCTGGCCCAGGGATTGGCCGGCGCGGTCGGGGCAGCCTTCCCGGTGATCGCTCCCTGGATCGGCGGGATCGGCGCTTTCATGACCGGCTCGAACACCAACTCGAACGTGGTCTTCGGCGCCCTGCAAATGCGGACGGCAGAACTGCTCTCGTTGAGCGTGCCGCTCATCCTGGCCGGGCAGACGGCCGGGGCGGCCCTGGCTTCGGTGGCCGCGCCGACCAAGGTGGTCGTGGGAGCCAGCACGGCCGGGATGGCCGGCAAGGAAGGCGAAGTGCTGCGCGCCCTGCTTATCTACACCGTGCTGCTGGTGCTGCTCATCAGCGGGCTGACGCTGCTGGCAGTCTGGCTGTTTTAGCGGAGTCCGGCGACTCCCGTCGTCGGACGGCCCGAAATCGGGAGACCCTTCGACAAACCCGGGACAAGTTTTCGGACTCCGTTTCAATGGAGATATGGTATGTTTAAGGACAAATTCACCCGCCAGACCCTGGCTTTCGCGCTTATAGCCTTGTCTTCGGCCCTGTTCTATCCCGCCGCCCAGAACGGCTGGAATTACCTCACCTGGATTTTGCTGGCGTTGATCGCCGCCGCCAGCCTGTTGACCTTGTTGATCGCATGACCCAAAGCCCTTCGCCCGTTGACGTTTTATTGACCCTGCCTTTTCCGACCAACCTGGTAGCGCAGTTGCAGGAGGTTTCGCCGCGCCTGCGGGTCAGCGTGCATGGGGCGCAAAAGCCCGAAGACATCCCCCCGGATGTATGGAACCGCGCCGAGGTGCTCTACACCACCCCGCAGGTGCTCCCCACCGAAGAACAGGCCCCCAACCTGAAATGGATCCAGTTCCATTATGCCGGGATAGATAAGATGGGCAACGCGCCGATCCTGAAAAAAGCCAATTTGCAGATCACCACCATGAGCGGCGCGGCCGTTTCGCAAATGGGCGAGTACATCCTGACCATGCTGCTGTCCCTGGGCCACAAATTCCCGGCCATGACCGCCCTGCAAAAAAAGGCCGACTGGCCTAAAGACCGCTGGGAACGCCTGAAACCACTCGAACTGCGCGGCAGCACGGTCGGGATCGTCGGCTACGGCAGCATCGGACGCCAGGCGGCGCGCCTGCTCCAGGCTTTTGGAGCGACTGTGCTGGCGACCAAGCGCAACGCCATGGCCCCGTCCGATTCTGGCTACACGCCTGAAGGCCTGGGCGACCCGGACGGCGACTTCGTCCACCGGCTCTACCCGCACACGGCCCTGCGCTCCATGGTCAAGGAATGCGACTTCGTAGTAGTCACCCTCCCGCTCAACGACGAAACCCGCAGCCTGGTGGACGCCTCGGTGCTGGCAGCCATGAAGCCCACCGCCTTCATCGTTGACGTTTCCCGCGGGGGCATCATCGAACACAAAGCCCTGGTCCGGGCGCTCGAAGACCACAAGATCGCCGGGGCCGGGCTGGACGTCTTCCCCGAAGAACCGCTGCCGAAAGACAGCCCGCTCTGGCAAATGCCCAACGTGCTCATCACCCCGCACATCTCCGGCGTCAGCAGCCACTACGACGAACGCGCCGCAAGCATGTTTTCCGTCAACCTGCGCAATTACCTGGCAGGGCAGCCGTTGTACAACACCTACAGCCTCGAAAGAGGCTATTAGCTGAACGCCCCGCATCCCATCGCCGATGCGGGGTTATTTTTATCATGCCGAAACGCTCCATTCAGGCCGTGGTCTTCGACCTCGGCAACACGCTCATGTACGCCCCCGCCCCCTGGCCGCCCGTCGTCATCCAGGCCGACCGGGCCCTGGCCGATTCCCTGTGCGCCCAAGGCCTGGATATTGACTGCGATCACTTCCACGACGAGTTCCGCCAACGCCTGCAAGATTACTACAACCGGCGAGACCAAGACCTATACGAAACCAGTTATCTTTTCGTGCTGCGCGAGTTGCTGACTGAAAAAGGCCACCCAAACCTGCCCCAACCCATCCTGCGCGAGGCGCTGGATGCGCTCTTCGCCGTCACCCAGGCCAATTGGCTCGTCGAAAATGACGCCTTTCCGACCCTCACGGCCCTCGAACGGGCCGGCTACCGCCTGGGCATCATTTCCAACGCCGGGGACAACAAGGACGTCTTCCAACTGGTGGATAAATTCGGCATCGAGGGCTTTTTCGATTTCATCCTCACCTCGGCTGCCTGCGGATACCGCAAACCGCACCCGCGCATCTTCGAACTGGCCCTGGCCCACTGGCAGCTCCGCCCCGGCGACGTGGCCATGGTCGGGGATACGGTCGAGGCGGACGTGAGAGGCGCCCAACGCTTCGGCATGACCAGCATCTGGATCACCCGCCGCGCCTCCGGGACAGAACGGCCTGACCCCGCGCCGGACGCGGTCATCCCGTCCCTGGCCGAACTGCCTCAGGCCTTGGAAGACCTCTTCCGGGGCTGACCCCGCTCATCCATCCAGCTCCGGGTTACAATCCGCATCGCAACTGAATTTAAGTCTGCAAAAAAATTCCGTGACCCTCAAACTCTTCTGGCAAGACCCCTACCTGACCCAACTCGACACCCGCGTCACGAGCGTGGACCGGGAAACTGTTACCGTTGCCGAGACGATTTTCTACGCCTTTTCCGGCGGCCAGGAAAGCGACACCGGGACGATCGGCGGGTTCCCGGTGCTGACGGCGGTCAAAGACGGGCTGGAAATCTGCTACACCCTCGAAAGCGGCCACGGACTGAAAACCGGCGACCCGGTGCGGATCGAGATTAACTGGCCGCGGCGTTACCGCCTCATGCGCCTGCACTTCGCCGCCGAGCTGGTGCTGGAACTGACCTACCGCAAACTCGTCGGCGTGGAAAAAGTCGGGGCGCACATCGCCGAAGACAAAGCCCGGATTGATTTCACCTGGGGCGAGAGCCTGTCCCCGCTCATCCCCGAACTGCAAGCCGAAGCCCAGGCCCTGGTTGACGCCGACAGCCTGATCACCAGCGCCTTCAGCGACGAAGCCAGCGAACGGCGCTACTGGGAAGTCCACGGCTTCGCCCGCGTCCCCTGCGGCGGAACTCATCTCAAGCGCACCGGCGAAGTGGGGAATATCCGCCTGAAGCGCAGCAATCCCGGCAAAGGCAAGGAACGGATTGACATTTTTCTGGAGTAAACAAATCTCACCACGAAGCAACTGTGTAGAAAGT
>DIDQ01000001.1 GCA_002418215.1 Anaerolineales bacterium UBA5796 | reverse complement strand
CAAGCAAACGCAGATATTTCATCGCAACCGGTGAGGCTTGCACAAAGCCAGGCAGATTGGCAGGGTTCAGCTTCGCCAGGCTCGATATTGAAGGTTGTTGGCTCGTTGTCGCGTGAAAACGGTGCAAAAACCAGCCACGGACGGCTGGTTGCGGCCAGGATAGAACAGGAAAGTGGAACATGGTCACTCCTCTCCGGCCAGGGTGTGGTCTTTCTCATTGTAGCGCGACTAGAAAAAATCGGAACACGATGAGTATCATGTTCCGATTTCAGGCGAATTGCGTTTTTCGTGTTCCACTCAGGTTCCGTTTAGGCGGAACACGAAGGTGATCAGGTTCCGATTTGGAAATACCGCGTTCCGCTCAGGTTCCAGTCAGGTTCCGAAAATCGGAACACGAGGTAGAATCGAGTCCACCCCTCGAGGCGTGGATTGAAACTCAGCGAGTACGCCGTGTTGATCTCTGCGCTCAGTCGCCTCCCGCATGGGAGGCGTGGATTGAAACGTCACCCCTCGCCCCCCGAAGAAACCCCAGGGCAACCAAGTCGCCTCCCGCATGGGAGGCGTGGATTGAAACTATGCCTAAGAGTGATGGATTATTAAGGTGCCGTAGTCGCCTCCCGCATGGGAGGCGTGGATTGAAACGTCCAACTTGTCAGCCGGGATAATGCCTCTCTGGTCGCCTCCCGCATGGGAGGCGTGGATTGAAACGATAAGCCTGGTCAAGCTGAGGAAGCAACCATTGGGTCGCCTCCCGCATGGGAGGCGTGGATTGAAACATGTCGAAATCGGTATCCTCGATGCCGTGATAGTAGTCGCCTCCCGCATGGGAGGCGTGGATTGAAACCGCGTAAAGCGGATCAAGCCGACTGAGATCACGTGGTCGCCTCCCGCATGGGAGGCGTGGATTGAAACTGTGCCCATGTGCGCTACCCGGGCGGACACCAACGTCGCCTCCCGCATGGGAGGCGTGGATTGAAACTTTTTCGATTGGCACGGGGCCTAAGCCGTCCACGTCGCCTCCCGCATGGGAGGCGTGGATTGAAACGTCGCGATATCGCGCCGGAGGCTGAATAACATGGCGTCGCCTCCCGCATGGGAGGCGTGGATTGAAACGCAGTTTGGGGACAGGCAGGAAAGGCCGAAACGCCTGTCGCCTCCCGCATGGGAGGCGTGGATTGAAACACGCTGCACAAAAGATCGTCTACTACTTCCGGCCGTCGCCTCCCGCATGGGAGGCGTGGATTGAAACTATATGCCTCCGTAGGCGGCTCGATCCAGTCCAGTCGCCTCCCGCATGGGAGGCGTGGATTGAAACTCGACCATCACCTCCACATAGCAGGGCTGCCCTTGTCGCCTCCCGCATGGGAGGCGTGGATTGAAACAAGCGCGGACGCAACCGCCGCTAGGAGGCAGATCATGTCGCCTCCCGCATGGGAGGCGTGGATTGAAACAGTACGGTGGGGGTGGACGCTCCGGGTAGAGCGTGTCGCCTCCCGCATGGGAGGCGCGGATTGAAACGAACTCACAACATCCACTTGTGCAGTCGGTCTTGTCGCCTCCCATGAGGGAGGCGTGGATTAAAACTCGACTATGTACGGACCCTGTTCATCCGGATACTGTCAGCTTGAATGGGCCGATACCATCCCCATCAAGGCCGATAATCGCAGGCCGCTGGAGACAAAAAATAATTTCGGAACGCCAGCGCACGGATTCCCGCCTCACTTAGCCGGACAATTACCCCACCCGCAGGAACTTTCAGGCAGCCTGCGACAGGCCGCAGACCAGGCGCGCAATGCGCTGAAAAGCCGGGGATGGACTTTGTTTGCTTCGATCTTAACCTGCGCGGCTGCTTTTTTCAGGCTTGCCGGCAGGGGAACCACCAGATTTCCCCACTCTGAAAGCTCCACGCCTCCGATCCGGTGGACCAGATCCAGCCAGCGGGCCGAGATCACCGGCCCGGCCAATACCGGGAAGGTGGTCTTGTTCTGCTGCAAATACTTCTGGACTGCGAGCGCATCATTCCGATTCACCCCGAACAGGCCGCTCCATGAACCCCGGAAGCGTCCCTGCGCGCCCCGGCAAATCTGCCACCAGACCCTGGGAAGATGTCGTGGAGCCAGGATTTGCCCCTCCATCATGGCCTCTTGTACCTGTTGTGAAGGGCGATAGGCCACCTGGGTCGGGTCCAGCAGCCAGTGTCCCTCAATTTCAACCAGACCGGACCAACGCTCTTCGGATAGCGGGTTGATGTCCAAGACCACCCCAAGCGCCAGGATGTTCAGCCGCTTTTCAAGACCTTCCACCCGGCGTACCACTGGCGCGCCTTCGCGCCGTCCGCACAATCCGAGCGGATGTTGGCTGAATGCCCGCACGAGTTGGGCCGGTAATCCTTTGGGATTTTCCATGGGGAATAAGCGAGGGAGGCGAAAGCCTCCCTCGTGACATTCACATCTTTTTGCTTATTGGTTGGGCAGCCCCTTGCTGGCCGTGCAGCCGGAGGCCCAGGCGCCGCCGTCCGGCAGGCGGCAGAAGGACAGGTCGTAGCTGGTGCTGCCGTAGGTGTAGGTATCGTACACTGTCGTCCCGTCCGTGCCCAGCAGGCGCACGTCGTCGCCGGTGTTGTTCAGGTAGCTCGACATTTCCATGACGTAGTACCCGCCCGGTTCCAGGATCGTGCCGGCCGGGATCTGCCTCGGCGCGCCGCCGCCACCCGCAAGGTCGTCAATCCACATCCCGCCGATGTCCAGTTGGTCGCTGGTCGTGTTGTACAGCTCGACCCACTCGGTGGTGAACAGGGTCTGCGGGGCGGGCAGGAACTCGTTCAACAGCACCTCGCCGACAACAGGAACGCGCGGGCCGCCCGGTCCGCCGGCCGGGTCGGCGGCCACGTATGGATCGCCGTTGACCGTGTAGTTAATCCCGTCCGTCACCTGGACGACCACGTTCCCGTCCACGATGACCGAGTCGTAGTAATTGCGGGTGGGGTCCCCGATCTGGGTGAAGTAGCGCATCGTGCCGTTGTTGTACAGCCGGTCGAGCACGCCCTGGTCGGGATGGCCGTAGGTGTTGGTGCTGCCGGCGCTGAAGATGGCCGCATCCGGGTCGAGCGTGCTGACGTAGTTGGCATTGGTCGAGTGCGACGAGCCGTGGTGGTTGACCCAGATGACTTCCACTTCCTGCCCGATGCGGGCCGCCACGTCGGTTTCCACATCGTTGTAGGAGTAGCCGAACTCGCTGGTGGTGTATTCGCCGTCCGTGTCACCGCCGGCGACGAAATCGAATTTGCCCCAGTTGACCCAGAGCGTGATCGAGTAATCGTTCTCGGAGGTCGGCAGGGCATCGGCGGTGTGATCACCGGCCACCGGGGTGACGCCATCGGCCTGCATCACGCCCTGGGCGTCCACCTGCACCACCTTGGTGGTCACGCCCTGGGCCAGCCCCAGGTCTATCTGGGTGGTGGAACCGATCTGGGCGATCTGGCGGATCTGCCCGGCAACGGTAGTCGGGTCGGTTGCCCAGCAGACCCAGTTGCGAGCCGTACCGGAGACCGTCCCGGCGTTGTGCCAGACCACTTCCAGGTCAGGATCGCAGATGCCGTCGCTGTTGGCATCCACCCAGGTGCCGCCGTCCCGGTCTATCATCACATCCGCCGTGATTCCCTGTTGTTCGAGCAGGGACCAGATGCCGCCGTACCCGGCGTAGCCCATGTGGTCCAGGTGCCAGTGGGAAGCCATGACGTAATCCAGGTGGCTGCTGCCGGTGATGCGGCGGATCTCGCCTGCCACCCAGGTTGCGCCGGCGTTGGTGTTCCAGTTGTCTTCAGAGATACCGATCAGGAGGGTCTTGCCGCCCGGACCGATAATGAGCTGCGATTCTCCCTGGCCCACGTTCAGCACGTGGATCTCCAGCGTGCCGGGGGTCCAGGTGCCGGGGGGCAGGGGCGGCTCATTGGTCGCGCCCTGGGTCGGGTCGCATTCGAGCACCGCCCAACTCCCGCCGTCCGGTTTGCGGCACCAGGATTTGTCGGTCGTGGCGCTTGCGTATGTGTAGGCGTCGAAAACCGTGCTCCCGTCGTCGTCCAGGAAGCGCACGTCGTCTCCGGTATTGTTCAGGAAGGCGCTGAAGGTCATCACGTAATACCCGCCGGCCTCGATGGTCGTGCCGGCCGGGATCTGCTTCGGCGCGCCGCCGCCTGCGGCGATGTCGTCAATCCACATGCTCCCGATGTCGAGCGTCTCGCTCGCGGTGTTGTACAGTTCGACCCACTCGCTGACCTGGAGGGTCCCGTTGGCGGCCACGAACTCGTTGATCAGCACTTCGCCGGCGACCGGCTGGCGCGGCCCGCTGGGAGCGTTCGAGACTGTTACGCTCACGCTGGTCGTGCTGGAGCCGTCGGCGTAGCGGGCATAGACCGTGTGCGGGCCGTCACTGTAGGCAGTGGTATTCCAGGAATAAGACCAGTTCTTGCCGCCGCTGGTGGCCTGCCAGGCGCCGCCGTCAATCGCGACCTGGGTGGCTGCGCCGCCGCCGCTGCCGGTGGCAAGATAAACCCCGCTGACCACTTCGCCATTGACCGGGGTCTTGATCACCACCGGCTTGGCCGCAAATGCGACCGATGATACGAGCATCGCCATTACGATGGCGACGACCAGGCTCTTCCCCCAGGGTGTTCTTCCAATTGTGCGCATCCTTCGTCTCCTTCTTTGGGTTGGGATAAATAAAAAGCGACCAGCCGGAATCGGTCGGGGCTGATCGCGTTCTCACAATGGGGCAGGGTCTTGGAAGATTTGATGCCAGTAAAGGGCTTTCAATGTCGGCGCTCCTCTTGGAACAGGGTGAAAATCCGGTTGCATTTTATCATAGCGAAGCTTTCAACCGCAACTCAAAAGATACAGGGATTCACCCCAAAGACCACAAAACCTACCCTGGCCATTCGGGCATCATAATCTCAAAGAGTGTCTGAAAACCTTGCCGCCAGGTCACCAAGTCGCGAAGTCACAAAGTTTCTTCCCCTTTGAGTTTTTGTGACCTCTTGTCTTCGTGGTGAAAATGCAGACTTTTCAAACACTTTCCCAGGATAGCAAAACACCCGATCAGGCTGGATCATTCCGGCCTTCCTGTAGGAGCGGGAGGGAGGTTGAAATTGAAGCGCCCTGCATCAATTTCGACGTAACCGAAACGTTGCCTTTATGAAGGGTGACAATCGCCTTGACGATGGCCAGTCCCAAGCCATTGCCTGCATAGCTTGAAGCGTTGCGGGCGCGGTGAAAACGATTGAACAAATATGGAAGATCTTCGGGGGGAATACCGATGCCGGAATCCGACACCGTTAAAGTAACTTGACTTGCAGAACGTTCGACATTCAATGAAATCCATCCACCTGCGGGTGTGAACTTGAGCGCGTTTTCGAGCAAGTTGGTCAGCACCTGCCTCAGTTGCGTTTCATTTCCCAACACACTAATCGGATCGTCCGGAAGATTCGTCGTGTAAGACCGGTCCGTCTGTTCAGCGCGGGAGGCATACTGTTCGCCGACTTCACGCGCGAGCTGGACGATGTCCAATGGCGAGAAATCGGATCGAGACTCTACCGCCTCGAGGCGTGACAGATCGAGCAAGCCCTTGATCAATGCTTCCAGTCGCTGACCCTGTTCCTGCGCGCGCGATAAGTAGCGGGTCCGTGCCGACGCGTCTTCTTCGTCACGCGCCAGCTCCACGTTGGCTTGCAAAGCCGTGAGAGGGGTGTGCAGCTCGTGCGCCGCATCCGCCGCGAAATTGCGCAATGTGGAGACGGTTTGCTCAACCTGCCCTGCCATGCCGTTGAAGGAGTTGGCAAGCGAGATGAATTCCTGCTGCTTTTCGTCTTGCAGGTCGACGCGCACCGAGAGATTCCCCTGCTCCATTTGACGGGTCGCAAGTTCGAGCGCAAGCACGGGGCGGGTGACTCGTTGACTCATGAACCAGCCCGTGAATGCCGCAATGACAATCGCAAACACACTGGCTATCAACCATGCCAGAGTCACCGAGTCAATCACAGCCGAGCCATAGCTGGGACCATTGGAAAATTCGAGCGTACCCAATTCCCGTCCACCCAACCCGGTAAGAGGAATGCTCACTGCCTGGGATGAGCGACGGTTTGGAACAGGTCCATCTCTGGCAACAAAACCGTAGCCATAAGGAGAAGCATTGACCTGCAGGATAATTTCGGCCCTCTTTTGTCCAGCGATTGATGTTTCGAAAGGTCTGAGTTCTGGAGGGGGAATACTTTCATCACCTCGATAAACGACAACCGGGCCCTGATTCGCATAAATGGGCGGGTCTGCCGGCATACTAAACATTACATTCCCTATGAATGGCGCTCCCCCGGAAACTGCTACAACCTCATCCAACCCCGGCGTTCCGGAATCGGCAAGCACCTTCCCATTCACATCCAACAGGCGAATTTGAGCTTGCGATAAAAAGGAAAGTCCGCGAATTTGATCCTGAAGGGATGCTTCGGGAAGATGCGACTCCAGGATCTGTTCGATAACCGGTTGCAAGGCGATTGCATTCCCCTCAAGATATGCGCGCTCCTGATCCGTATAATAACTTCGTAGCACGAGTAGCATCACGGAACCAAGCGATAGCGCCGCCAACAAAGCAATGACTACATAACTTGCGGGAAGCCGCCAGCGAACGGAATTTCGATTCATACTTATCACCTCCATGCCATTACAAGGGCAGCGCGCTTCCGCCCGAAGCTGTCTCATCCTTTCAAGTGGAGATTGCTTCTTTGCCGCTCGGCGGCTCTTTGCAATGACAAATAGACTTACGGCCTTTTATTGAGGTTCACCAAAATCAATTAAGGGCATCTGCGGAAACGTCCCGAAGGTTCCCGTAGTGAGGGCGTTCTTATGAACGAAACCTTCGGGACGGTCTTAATCAATTTTTATGATAGTCAATTGTATTGTCAATACCGTTTCCGCGATAATTTTATCGCCATTCTCCGTAACCCTGTCGAGCCGGTTAAGGAGCCTCCCTTTTGAATACGACTGGCTGGCTGTACACGATCATATCCGCAATGATCCGCTCTCCGCTTTTGCGCCCCCACACCATGACCATGCTGTCGCCGTTCAAATCGTCGAGCGAGCCTTCCTCCACTATCTGCTGGACAGCCATGTTTTCACTGACTCCGGATGGCTCCGGCATCTCGGTGGCATCGCGGTAGATGACTGTCGCGTTGGTAATGACCACTTCTACTTTTGGACCTTGTTCGCCGCCGTCCTGGTTCGTGATCGGGCCAGCCCCGCCTCCTGCGGAGCCATTGGACACGACAACGCCGCCTTTGCCCATTTCCATGGAAACAGTTTGGATGACGATGGTGTTGTCCTCGCGTTCGACGAACGTGCCCCTTGCTTCCGGTTCGGTTTTCGGCAGTTCGGGCGCGGGGGTCATGTTGATCTCTATCGAGACTGAACCGGGACCGCCGCCCATCATCGGGAACAGTCCCAGCGGCCCGGCCTGCCCGTTGAGCAGCCGTCCGCCGACGAAGGCCGCCGCGGCCACAACCACGATCACAACCGCCATGATGAAATAGATTTTTTTGTTTTGCATGATTTTGCTCCTTTATAGTATTACCGCTCAAGATTTGCATTATGCGCGCAAATCTTGTAACGCGACCCTACGGCAAGGTTTCGACACGGTGAGCGAAAGACGAACCGTCAACCTACCAGCTCAGGGCAGGCATTTATGTCGCCTTTTGGTTGCGGAATGAATTCCGCGTTACGAGTTTCAATACACGATTACAGACCTGGTTTGAACATTGTGAGATCGCTGTGAAGCAAGACCTCTGCGATCACCCGGTCTCCTTCCTTACTCCGTTATGCACTTGCCGCAATGGACATCGTCAAGGGGTTCCCCGGTGAGCAGCGCCACGAGCCACTCCACGAGGGTGACGCCGTTCACCTCGATCTCGTAGAACCGGTCGAACTCGAAGATCCCGTGCAGTTCGCCCGGCGCCGTGTAGCTGTGCAGGTCCACCCCGGCAGCCTCGATTGCCGCCTCGTTGGCATCAATCAGTTCGAGCGTCGTCGAGTTGATGCCCATCGCTTCCAACCACTTCGCTGCATTGGGGTCGAAGGCGTAGTCGAATCGGGCGAGCACGATGTTGGGATCGTGGAGACCGGATTGGATCCAGAAGCGGGGGACGCCCCAGTCCCGAGCGGTGAGACCTTCGTTGACATCCCAATCGGGCATGTTGTCGTAGACGCCCCACAGCTCACCGAGGATGTTGACGTTGAAGTCGGGGTCGTCGGGAACGTGGCCGGACTGGGCGCCGAACACCGTGACCCGGGCAGCTGGGAGCAGATCAGCCACGAGGCCGCCGTAGATCGGGGCGGCAGCCGACCCGGCCGTCTTTCCGACCACGACGACCTGGGTAGCGTCGGCATAGTGCTCGGCTAGGTAGTTGAGCGCCGCCGTGCCGTTGACGAACCCCTTGTGCTCGACGGTCAGTCCGGGCGCGTACTCACGCGTGGCATCGCCAAGATAGAGGTCTCCGGTGCAGAGCGGCACGTAGATGAACGAGTAGTCGGCGAACGGATTATCGGCCCGATCGAAGTCGAAGATCCCGCTCCCCAGCCCCGGAGTTTCGGTCGAGAGATTGTAGTCGTAGAAGTCATTCTCGCCGCCAGCGCCGGTAAAAGCGCAGGTTGTCGCATCGAAACAGACGCCGCCGCCGTCGAGATAGAACACAATCCTGGTCGGGTCGGCCTGGCGCTCCCAGAAGGCGAACTCACTGCCATCGGCGCACGCACAGTCGCCGCCCGGCACGACTTTCTCCCATTCCGAGTCTTCAGCGGCTGTTGAACTGGAGGGAGGCTGGGGCAAAAGGGACTCACAGGCCTGGTGGGCGGCTGTGAACGCTGGCGTGTTCCGATCAATGCCGGTATTGCCAAGGTTGATGCCGTCGTCCGTCGGGTCGGGGAAATCGGGCACGCCGTTGTCGCGCATACACCGGGCGAAGGCAAACAGTGCCTCCTTTGGGCCAAGGTTGCTGGTTGTTGGCGCCGCCTGAGTCTGACCCTTGTTCCCGTTGAGCATTTGTACACCGACAAATGTTGCCACAACAATAATCACAATGGCGAGCATGATATAGAGTTTTTTATTTTGCACGAGGTTCTCCTTTGATTTGATTACCACGTTGGTCGAGTAGGGCGAGTGCATGTCTCGCCCGTATCGAGACCAACAGGTTTGATTCCAACTTTTGATTTTCAGGTTACGCGGTGGTTTCGATACGCCCCTCCAAGAACATTCGGGGCTACTCAACCACCGTGTATCACTCATACCTCAACGCCTCAATCGGATCGAGGCGCGCGGCGCGCAGGGCCGGATACAAACCGAACAATACACCTGTCACCAGCGCCACACCGAAAGCCAGTGGAATGCTGCCCGGCAGGAGCAGCGCCGTGCCCTGGTTGAGCGCCGCCGCCAGCGGGATTGTCAGAATGCCCACCACGATCCCGGCCAGGCCGCCGCTGGCGCTGATGAAGACCGCTTCGAGCAGGAACTGGTAGACGATATCCCTTTGCTTCGCGCCGACCGCCTGCCGCACGCCGATCTCACGCGTCCGCTCGGTGACGCTGACCAGCATGACGTTCATGATGCCGATCCCGCCGACGATCAGCGAGACTGACGCCATTGCTGCGAGAAGGAGGGAAAACGTCCGTGCGGCTTCCTGCTGCTGGCCGAGGATGTCGTTGCGCGTGGTCATGTCGAAATCGTCGAGATAATTCCCGTCGGCATCCTGCTCGATCTGGTGCTTCTCACGCAGGTAGGCAGCGATCTGATCTTTCGCTTCGTCAATGCGGCCCGCGTCCGTGACGTGCGCGGTCGTGTACACGGAAGGTTCTTCATCATACAGTTCCTGGATCATTGTGCTGATCGGCATGAGCAGGGCTTCATTCGGGTTCGATTGATAACGTCGTGTCACGTCGGTATATTCCAGTTCCACTGCCACGCCGATGACCGTGCAGCGCGTGCGTTCGATCCAGATCGTTTCACCGATGGGGTCGTCGCCGCTGAACAGATCGAAAGCCGTCTGGTATCCAAGCACGCAGACGGGAGCGCCCGCGAGAATCTCATCGGTGGTGAAAAAACGTCCATCGGCGATCAGGTCTTCGGCGGTGATGGCAGCGTCGCCCGCCCATCCCACGGGTTGAATGTCACCGCTTTCAATAATCCCCTCGAGCGCGTCGGCAGTCACCCCCCGCGCAGTGATTTCAATGGAGGCGCGTCCAAAGCGCGCCTTGAGCGTTTTGCTTGCCGACATTTCCACGCGCTTGACCAGCGGGATTGCATCCAGCATTTCCAACCCTTCCTCGTAGGTGAGATTCTCGCCAAAGGGCGCGAATTCACCATCCTGCATCGTGAAGCGTTGACCGACCTGGATCTGGTCTGCGCCAAGCCCGGCGAAGGTCGCATCCACGGCGGCGCGCGCCCCATTGCCGAGGGCGAGCATCGCAATCACTGATGCGACGCCGATCACCACACCCAGCATCGTGAGCGCGGCGCGCAATTTATTTGCAGACACACTTCGAAACGCGGTGCGTAATAAATCAGTAAGTGACATGAGTCAACACCTTAACCTGGACTCCAACGTCTCCCGACGTTGGCTCGAAAGTCTGGAGACTTTCGACTCCGTTTTCATCCTTGGATTCATTCATCCTCTTTTAGCATCCCGTCGCGCATGTGATAGAGTCGACTCGCATTCCGCGCCACACTTGCATCGTGTGTCACCATGATGATCGTGCGGCCCTCGGCGTTCAGTTCTTTCAGCAGGCGCATGATCTCAACGCCCGTGTTGCTGTCGAGATTTCCCGTCGGTTCATCGGCAAGGATGACCGCAGGCTGTGTAACCAGCGCCCGCGCAATTGCCACACGCTGACGTTCGCCGCCCGATAGCTCCATGGGATTATGTTCGACTCGATGCTCCAACCTGACCCGGGCCAATGCCTCGCGGGCGCGGTCGAGTTGGTCCTGGTGCTTGAACTCTCCCTGGCGATAAGCCAGCGGCAGGGCAACATTCTCCCAGGCAGAGAGCCGCGCCAGCAGGTTAAAGTTCTGGAAGATGAACCCGATCCGCCGTCCGCGAAGGTCGGCCAGTTCGTCGCGGCGCAGGGAGGAAACGGGCTTCCCCTCCAGGAAATATTCACCCGACGTGGCGTGGTCCAACAGACCGAGCAAATTCAATAACGTGGATTTCCCGCTCCCCGATGCGCCCATCAACGCAACGAATTCACCAGCGTGGACGGTCAAATCCGCTTCGCGCAGGGCAGTGATGGCGTTCTCGCCCATCGAGTATGCGCGCGTGAGTTTTTCGGTGCGGATGACAGGTTCGTTCATGGCGGGCTTGTTCCTTGCGACGGGGACGGCGGCTGGAGCATTGTATTTGCTCATCGCGTCACTACCTGCTCCCCCTCATCCAGCCCCGAAACGATCTCGATAAAGGTATCGCCGCGCAGACCGATCTTGATTTCTCTTTCCGTCTCTTGCGCGCCATCCCATACTTTTACGATAGTCGTGTCGCTTGCCGAAGCGCGTACCACAGCGCGCGGCAGGCACAGTACGCCCTCGCGCTTCGCAATCGTGATGGCGGTGTCTGCGGTCATGCCGTCCGCCAGCCCATCCGGGACTTCATCCAGCATGATGTAAATGTCATAAAGCGGGGTATCGCCTCCGGTGCGTTGGGGAATAATGCGGGATACTTTGCCTTGAACGGTAAGCTCTGGCCGGGCATCGAAGAACAATTCCACATCCTGCCCCAGCGCGACGATCGGGAAATCCTCCTCGGTGATATTCGCCTCCACTTCCAACTCCTTCGGATCGCCCACTTTGAATAAAGTCGTTTCGGCGTTGAAGGTAACACCGGATTGCGCGTTGGCTTCCAGTATGATGCCGTTGAAGGGAGCCTTGATTTCAAGGCTGCCCAACACGGCTCTAACCGCCTCATATTTGGCCTGCGCCACCGCCAGTTCAGAATCAGCCGCGGCTATGTCCGCCTCGCTGGGGTGTCCCATATACCAGTTCAAATTGGCATTCATCGTATTCAATTCAATCTGGGCATTCGAGAGTGCTTCCAAGGCCGCAGCTTTTGCTTCAGGGCCATCTGCACTCTCATACGCGGCTGCCAGGAGACCGATCTTCTTGTTTTGCAGCTTGATCTGCTGCTTGTAATCTTTAATGAATTCGTTTGTCGCTCGGGGATAGTCCATGGCGGTGCGGGTTTTCTGCGCCGTGTTCAGGGTCTCCTGGGCTTCGATCAACTTCAATTGGGCTTCGGATTTTGCGACTGCGTCCAGTTCGGCAAGGACCTGTCCCGCCTTTACCGAATCTCCAACACGGACATTCACCTGGGTCAAGCGGCCCGTTACCGGCATATTCACATTTGCCAGCCCGACGTTCACCAGGTTCCCCGGCGCCGTGACGGTTTGTTCCACGTCACAGCGCGTCACCGGTACAGTCTGTGGGGCGGGAGTCGGCTCGGGTTGCTCGGTCGTTGCAAAACCGAAATACCCGGCGACGGAAATGACCAGTATTACAAACAATACAAAGATAATGACAACTCGTTTGTTCACAGGACCTCCATCCATCATGTCATCTTGAGGACGCGATAGGCGCAATTTTCGCTGCGCGCCGCATGACACATCGCCAAATTAAAAAGGCAAGGGCTTGCCTTGCCTGTAAGTCTACATTGCCGGGATTTCAATCAGATTGTGATGCGATTAAGGTTTTGTAACCCCCTTCGGCCTGTCGCCGCCTCTCCAAAAAGCGGGGGAGGGGCTATCCAACCAGGCGATAGCCAATCCCTGGTACCGTTAAAATGATGGCCGGTTCTTCGGGCTTCAATTCGATCTTCTCGCGCAGGCGGCGGATATGCACGTTGACCGTTTTCTCACTTTCCAGGTCGGGGGCGAACCCCCAAACCGCCTCGACAATTTGGGCGCGGGACAGCGCCTGTCCGCGATGCCGTGCCAGGTGGGATAACATTCGATACTCGGTTGGCGTCAAATTAAGCTGCTCACCTCCGCGTCGCACTTGACCTGTGGCCTGGTCCAGCACAAGGTCCGCAACGGCTACCGAGGCCGAATCGGTTGAGGCGTAATCGCCATAGACGCGCCGCAATTGAGCGCGCACGCGCGAGACCAGCTCGCGCAAACTGAACGGCTTGGTGACATAATCATCCGCCCCCATTTCCAGCCCAAGCACTTTGTCCACTTCGTCATGCTGTGCGGTTAATATGACGATGGGCTGCTTATATCCCGCCTGTCTCATTTGACGGCAGTAATCGAAACCGGAGCCGTCCGGCAGGCGGATATCCAACAAGATCAGGTGTGGTGAATATTTTCTTACATACGCCACGCCGCTCGTTCCCGTAATACACAAATCGGGATCGAATCCATGATACTTGAACCCATCCATCAGGCTTTGGCCAATGGCGGGATCATCTTCGATCACCAGGATGCGATAAGGTTCCATGACACGGGATTATAGCATTTTACAGAGATGGGACCTGATTGCCTCCTATCCCCTGCTCCCCTCGAAGCCCCTCCCCGCTGCCAGGGCCTTCCCCTCCTGCCACGCGCCGCTGACGATTTGCAGGCCGACCGGCAGGCCGTCTACCTGGCCGTTGGGCACAGACAGCGCCGGCAGGCCGGTCAGGTTGAAGGGGGCGGTGAAGCGGGTCAGCTTGGGGGCGTAGGCGGCCGAGTCGAGTCCCTCGATGGGGGCCGCGACCGCTGCGGTGGTCGGCAGGATCAGCACATCGAAACGCTCGAAGAACAGGTCGAAATAGCGTTTGGCTTCGGACTGCACCCGCCGGGCCAGGGCATACTCGGTGGAAGTCACCGCCCGTCCCTTTTCGAGACGCTGGCGCACGTCTGCCCCGAACCAGTCGGGGTGCTCGTTCAGGCGCTCGCGGTGGAAGGCAGCCGCGTCGGCGATGACCATCGTCCCGTTGGCGGCGGCAGCCTGGCGCAGGATGGCGACTTCCACTTTTTCGACCAGCGCGCCCAGATCGGTGAAGACTTGGGCGGCGCGCTCGAAAGCGGAATAAATACCAGGGTCGCAATCTTCGACGAAATCGCCGACGGCCATGGCGACGCGCCAGCCCTTGATACTGCTGCGGGGCGGGATGGAATCCCGCCCTACCATGGAGGCCGGGTCTTGGGGATCGTACCCGGCGATGACATCCAGCAGCAGGGCGACATCTTCGACAGATTTGGCGATCGGCCCGATGTGGTCCAAATTCCACGAAAGCGGGACGACCCCGCGCGTGCTGACCCGTCCGAGGGTGGGTTTCAGGCCGACGACACTGCACAGCGAGGCCGGGATGCGGATGCTGCCACCGGTGTCGCTGCCCAGTGCGCCGAGCGCCATGCCTGAGGCCACCGCCGCCGCCGATCCGCTCGACGAACCGCCGGTGATCCGGGACGGATCATGCGGGTTGCGGACGGGTCCGGTGTGCGGGTTGATGCCGGTAATGCCCAGGGCGATCTCGTGCGTGTTGGTCTTGCCGACGACCAGCGCCCCGGCGGCCTTGAGCTTCTCTACAACCGGAGCGTCTCTCAGGGCGGGAGTAGCGCCAAAATGGTTGGGCGACCCAGCCCGGGTGGGCAGCCCGGCGACGTCAATCAGGTCTTTTATCCCTAGAGGAATAGAGAATAGATGATTAGAGAACAGTGAACTCGAACTGTTCTCTAATTCTCTGCTCTCTGCTCTCCTGGTAAAGGCGTTGATCGTCGGGTTGAGGCGCTCGATTTGACGGGAGCAAGCTTCGGCCAGTCCGCCCGGGGTGAGGTCGCCGGAACGGAGCAAAGCCAGGGCGGAGGTAATGGTCAGGGCAGCAGGGTTAGTTGTCATATCCCCATTATAAACAAATTGGGCAGCGGCTTCGAAACCGCTGCCCAACCATCCGTTTATCCGGTTCTAAATCCGTTACCCGATCCGTTTCCCCATCCGCTTACCCGTTTCTAAATCCGTTGCCCAATCCGTTTCCCCATCCGCTGCTCAATCCGTTGCCCCATCCGCTGCCTAGAACAGCCCGAGCACCTTGCCGGTTTCGAGGTCGAGGTCTACGTCGTAGAAGACCGGGCGGGTGGGCAGGCCGGGCATGGTGCGCATGGTGCCCAGCAGCGGATAGAGGAAGCCCGCACCCACGCTGGCGCGGATGTCGCTGATGGTGACCCGGAAGCCGCGCGGCGCACCCTTGACAGGCGCGCTGTCGGTGAAGGACAGATGGGTCTTGGCCATGCACAGCGGCAGGTCGGCAAAGCCGAGCCGGGTGAACTGCTCGATCTTGGCATCGGCTTCGGGAGAGTAGTCCACGCCGTCGGCGCGGTAGATTTCGCGGGCGATGGTCTCGATCTTTTCCTTGATGGACATCCCCAGCGGGTAGAGGAATTGGAAGTCGCTGGGCTGCTCGCAGGCCTTGACGACCGCTTCGGCCAGGGCAATGGCGCCCATGCCGCCTTCCATCCAGTGCCGCGAAACGACCGCGTCCATGGCCCCGGCTTCGATGGCGGCCTTGCGGACCATTTCCACTTCGGCAGAGGTGTCATTGGCGAAGGAGTTGACCGCCACCACCACGTTCACGCCGAATTTGATGGCGTTTTCGATGTGCTGCACCATGTTGGGCAGGCCTTTTTCGAGCAGGGCCAGGTTTTCTTCGGTGTATTCGGGGGCCAGGGGCTTACCGGCCACCACCTTCGGGCCGCCGCCATGCATCTTGAGGGCGCGCACCGTGGCCACCAGCACCACCACCTGCGGGATCAAGCCGGAGTAGCGGCACTTGATGTCGAAGAATTTTTCCATGCCGATGTCCGCGCCGAAGCCGGATTCGGTGATGACGTAATCGGCCAGCTTGAGGGCGATCTTGTCGGCGATGATGGAACTGTTGCCGTGGGCGATGTTGGCGAACGGCCCGGCATGGACGATGGCCGGCGTGCCTTCCAGCGTCTGCATCAGGTTAGGTTTGATGGCATCCTTCATCAACACGGTCAACGCCCCGGCCACACCCAGGTCTTCGGCGGTGACGGCTTCGCCCTTGCGGTTGACAGCCACCACCATGCGGCCCAGGCGCTCGCGCATGTCGGCCAGGTCGGTGGTCAGGGCCAGGATGGCCATGATCTCGGAAGCCACGGTGATATCGTAACCGGAGCCATGCTCGTGACCGGCCTCGTCCTTGCCCAGGCCGACCTGGATTTCGCGCAACATGCGGTCGTTGATGTCAATGACCCGCCGCCATTGCACGCCGTCGAAGTCAATATCGAGGCGGGCGAAGCGGCTCTTCTCTTCGTCGGTCAGATCGTTGGGATCGGTCTTGTCAATGCCGAGTTTCTTCAATCGGCGCAGCATGGTGGGGGAGAACTTGCGGTTGCCCTGTTTGTCGGGCGGGCAAAGGGCGTCGAACAGCTTATTGTCATCGGGAGTCTTGGCTTCATGCATGATGCGGGCATCCAGGGCCGCGGCGCACAGGTTGTGGGCGGCAGTGATGGCGTGGATGTCGCCGGTCAGGTGCAGGTTGAAATCTTCCATCGGGATGATCTGGCTGTAACCGCCGCCGGCTGCGCCGCCCTTGATGCCAAAGGTGGGGCCTTGCGAGGGCTGGCGGATGACGGTCATCACGTTCTTGCCCAGGTGTGCCCCGATCGCCTGCGAAAGCCCCACTGTGGTGGTGGTCTTGCCTTCGCCGAGCGGGGTGGGGGTGATGGCAGTCACGTCAATGTACTTGCCGTC
This sequence comes from Anaerolineales bacterium UBA5796, assembly GCA_002418215.1. GTDB lineage: Bacteria > Chloroflexota > Anaerolineae > Anaerolineales > Villigracilaceae > UBA5796. Next base: position 11,597 of record DIDQ01000001.1, on the reverse strand, counting down.
CGGGCGGCCCTTCAGCCGTTCGAAGCTTTCCAGCTTGATCTTGGCCTTGTAATTGCCGTACAGTTCCAACTCTTCAGGCAAGATGCCAAGTTCCTCGGCGATCTGCATGATGGGTTTGAGCGTGGCTTCTTGCGCGATCTCGATGTCCGAGGGGACGGGGGTGCGCAGGTTGAGCCGGGTGGAAGTGAAATTTCGTATCATTGATCCTCTCCATACTAAGTTAATCTGACATAGACTGCCAGAGGGATTGACATAGCCTAATTGTGGAATATTTTTCCAATTGAGACAAGAGACTTATGTCCCAAGTTTTAATACTTTTTGTCACAATCTGGCTCAAGCCTCGATGAGCGTGCCGACGTTTTCGCCTGCGAGCGCCCTGGCCAGGTTCCCCGGTTCTTCCCCTGAAAATATTTGGACGCTCAACCCCCGCATTTCCTGGACGAGCTGAAGCATTTGCTCGACTTTGGATAACATCCCCCCGGTGACGTCCGCGCCCGCGGCCGCGCCCAGGCTGGCGCGCAACCCGTTAAAGGACTCCGGCGAAAGCGTACGGACCCGTTGGCTGCGCGCCGGGAAATCGGCCCAAACCCCCGCCTCAAGCCCGGCCAGCAAAACCCGCCCCGGACGCAGTTCCCGCGCCAGGTGGCGGAACAACTCCTCGGTCGAAAGGATCGTCCCGCGGCGCGCCTCGTCGAACACGACATCGCCGTAAATAACGGGCAGCAGGCCTACGTCCAGGGCGCGGCGCAGGGGGGACAAATCCCAGCGGACGATCACCCCGTCCCGCGCCGTTGCACTCCCCGAAGCCGGGAAAGTCATCGCCCAAACCCCGGCTGCGTGTAGCGCTTCGATCACATGCCGGTTGAGCGCCGACGCCTGATACCAGACCTCGCTGAAGCCGCGCCAGTACCCTCCTCCCGGTCTCCCCCTATTTTCTTCGAAAATGGAGGGAGATGTCGGAAGGACAGAGGGGGGTGGCGTCCCCTCCCTCGTCCTGTATTCCTTCGCTGCGGTATGCCCAAACGACCCGGAACCGTGCCCCAGCACCATCCGCACGCCGGATGCGGCGATCTGTTCTGCCAGGTGGGCCAAAATGTCGAGACGTGGCGTGTAGGGGCGGGTCTTGTCGGTGATGAGCGAACCGCCGAGTTTGAGGAAGACGAGTTCATCCATGCGATTGTTTTACCACAGGTTTGGAACTTGGACACGGCGCAGTTGTGAAGCTTATCGGCGGCGAAGCCGAAGGGCAAGCCCCTGGAAAACATCGGCATCAACCATCCACAACTGCTTGGCGTCTTCGCGCCTTTGCGTTAAAAATTTCTGCTTCTGATTTATTTTGTGGTTTCGCCGTCAACCATCCACGAATAGGGCCACGAATGCGCGAATTTGCGCTAATCCATTCGAGTATTCGTGAAAAATTCGTGGACGGTTTGGTCAAAAACAGCCAAATCACAAAATCCGGCAGAATCAGAAAAATTTAAGGCTCTACCGTAATTAACGGGAAAACCCAAAACTTCGCCGCGAATTTCGCTAATTCTCGCGAATTTTCTTTTCCAATCAGCGAAAATTCGTGGAATTCGCGGCAAGGGTCTTAGCTCTTGTCATTCGTCCCGCCAGAAACGGGAGAGCCAAATTTAATTTGGGATAGACTCTTAGCCAAAACAGCAAAACCACAAAATCCAATAGAATCAGTAATTTGTAAAGCCGCAAAATGGCGCGCTACTTCAGGCTCAGATATTGTAAAATGAGTCTGCGCAAAAGGAGTTGCGATGCAAAAGAATACTATTGAAACCCTGCTCAAAACAACCCGGGGGCTGTTCCTGCTCAATGCCGTCATCTGGCTGGCTTTTGGGATCGCCAGCCTGGTCCTGGCTGCCAGCGGCGCAGACGGAAGCATCTGGCGCTGGGTGTATGGCGTCTTGATGCTCATCAATGCCGGCGTGATGCTGTGGTTCGGCTCCAGGATCGTGACGGCCGGCAAGCGAATCTTCTTCTTCGCCATCCTGTACGTGGCGCTCAATGTCGTCCTGTCCATCACAGACCAGTTCGGCGCGGTGGACGCGGCCATCCTGGCCTTGAACCTGACCCTGCTCGGCCTGCTGTTCATCACCCGGACGCGCATCCTGCAAGCGGGGTAATTCGGGAGAGTTCGACGGGACGGCATACCAGCGTAATCGTCGGACAGTCAATGCTATAATCACGCCCATGGATGTAAACGCAGGCATTCAAGCGATCATCATTTTGGCTGCCGTCGGGGGCGTTCTTTCAGCCTGGATGGGCTGGCGTCGCATCGTCCGGGGACGCAAACTGGCCTATTTCCGCCTGCGCCAGCAACAGGTCACGCGCGGTTGGCGGATGATCTGGCTGGGGCTGATCATGGCCGGCCTTTCTTTCGTTTTCGGCCAGTACGGGCGTCCGGCGGCCTACCGGTTTTTTCCTGTAACCGGCACGGCCTCCATCTCACCGACGGCCTCGATGACCGGGACGATCACCCTGACCCCGACCATTTCCCTGACGCCTGAAAACACCAACACCCCTTCGGTCACCGATACCCCGACCATCACCCCTACGCCGTTCATGCCGGTTTCGGTCGAGGCTCTGTTTACCAGCGTGGTCACCCCGAACCCGGCCTCGGTCTTCAGCCCGTTGCAGTTTGCCCTGGCTTTCGACGAGAATTACCAGCCGGTCAACCCGGCGACGGTGTTCCAGAATCCCATCCAGCGGATGTACGGTTTATTCTCTTATGCGGATATGCTCCCCGGCGTGCAATGGACCGCGCTCTGGTACCGTGAGGGTCAACTTGTCCATTTTGAAACCAATCCCTGGGACGGTTCGACCGGCGGCTACGGCTACACCGAATGGGCGCCCTCGCCAGACCAGTGGCTGGCCGGGACTTACGAAGTGCAAATCTTCGTCGGCCTGGACTGGAAAGTGGTCGGTCGTTTCATCCTCGAAGGCGACCCGCCGACCCTCACACCCACCCGCACCCTGGTCCCCAGCATCACCCCTTCGCCGACCCGCACCCCATCCCTGACCCCGACTCCTTCGATCACCCCTTCGCCTACGCTTTCGCCGACCCCGTCCCGCACGCCTTCGCCGACGCATACCCGGCGGCCAACCCCCACCAATTCGCCTTAGGAGCCTCCATGTCCAATAAAGCCTTCCAGGACCATTATCCCGATGACACTGCCCATTGCTACGGTTGCGGCCGCCTGAACGGGCGCGGCCACCAGATCAAAAGCCGCTGGGACGAAGCCAACCCGGATGAATCAGTGGCTTTCTTCACCCCGCAATCCTATCACATCGCCATCCCCGGCTTCGTTTATGGCGGGCTGCTGGCCTCACTGGTGGATTGTCATGGCACGGGAACGGCGGCCGCGGCTGCTTACCGCGCCGAAGGCCGTGAGATGGATACCGAACCCCCGTTGCGCTTCGTCACGGGCAACCTGAACGTCACCTATCTCAAGCCCACCCCTTTGGGCATTCCGCTGGAGATCCGCGGGCGGGTGAAAGAACTCAAGGGGCGCAAGGTCGTCATCGAAGAATGGATCATCGCCAACGGCGAGATCACCGTGCGCGGCGAGGTGGTCGCGGTGCAAATGCCGGGTGAGATGTTCAGGCAGTTGACCCAGGGTGGGTAATAAGATTCCCCAATCCCCAAAAGTGTAGTAACGGCTTTAGCCGTTTATCAGCGACCTCTCTACCGGACAAAACCAAAACCCTAACGCGAATAACACGAAAGGAGCGAATTTCGCGAATTTGTTTTCAAAAAACATTCGCGTTATTCGCCAGATTCGCGCAACATGTGCCCGTCAGGGTATTCGCGTCGAAAAGGCCTTACTGAAAAAACTGGCTCTTCAGGTTTAAGTGGGGTGAAAACCCGTTTTACCACCGAGCACACGGAGAGCACGGAGATTTTAAATGTTTTTCTCTGTGGACTCTGTGATCTCTGTGGTGAAAAAATGGGCGACCCCATAAAATATCAAAGAGCCAAAATCTTTCCGGTAGAGAGTCAGCGACTAAAGTCGCTACTACGGATTCAGAAACTAGATGATCCGCTCCCTTTGGCCGGCGACCAGGGCTTTGGCGATCTGGGCTGCCAATTGGGCATTGTTGAGCAGCAAGGCTAAATTGGCCTGCATGGCCCTGCCTCCGCTCAATTCCTTTACTTGGGATAAAAGGAAAGGCGTCACGGCCTGGCCTTTTATCCCCTCTTTTTTGGCCTTGGCCAGGGCGGCTTCGATATGCGGGTCTATCTCGGACTTTGGAACGGCCGCGCTGGCCGGGACGGGCTGGGCCACCAGGACGGCGCTCCGCAGGCCCAGCTCCCAATGGGTTTTGGCGAACCCGGCGATCTCCCCCGGCGAATCGAAGCGGGCGCTGACTTTCAGGCCGCTTTCGCGGGAATAGAAGGCGGGGAAATCGTCGGTCTGGTACCCGATAACGGGAACCCCCAGGGTCTCCAGGACTTCGAGGGTGGCGGGCAGGTCGAGGATGGATTTGGCCCCGGCGCAGACCACGATCATGGGCGTGTCGGACAGGGCTTGCAGGTCGGTCGAGATGTCCCAGCGGCTGTCGCGGTGGACGCCGCCGATCCCGCCGGTGGCAAATACCTGGATGCCGACCCGGCTGGCAGCGAACATCGTCCCGGCGACGGTGGCGCCGCCGCTGGCGCCTTTCGAGATGGCCGCGGCAAAGTCCCGGCGGCTGACCTTGACCGGGTCCGGCGCGGCAACCAGCTTGTCCAGGTCGCTTTCGGTCAGCCCGATGCGGACTTTTCCCTCGAGCAGGGCTATCGTGGCCGGGGCAGCACCCTCGCTGCGGACGGTTTGTTCCATGTCCATTGCCAGCGACAGGTTTTGGGGCCGGGGAAGTCCATGGGTGATGACGGTCGATTCGAGCGCCACGACCGGGAGTTTCAGATCGAGAGCGCGTTTGACATTGGGCAGGATGCTGAATAGTTGGTTTTCGGTTGGGGGCATTTTAGATCAGGCGGGGAGTTGGTCGTAGAGTCTCTCAAGTGACAGGTCGGGGCAGACGGTGCCGGTGTGCCGCAGGGTGAGCGATGCGGCTGCCACGCCCAGGCGGATGGCGTCATCGAGTTCGATGTCGTTGAGCAGGGAGAAGATGACGGCCGCCGTCAGGGCGTCGCCTGCGCCGGTGGGGTCTATGATCCGGGTGCGGATGGCCGGGATGTGACCGCTGGTCTCGGAGGTGGCGTAGACCACGCCGAACTCGGCCAGGGTGATGAGCACAATGTTGATCCCCTGGCCGACGAGCAGCCGGGCGGCGTCAAGGGCGGCTTTGTGGTCGGAGGAGTCGAAGGGTTTTCCGGTCAGGATGCCCGCCTCGACGCTGTTGGGCGTGGTCAGGAAGATGCGGGGGATGTAGCGGGTCAGTTTGCCGGCCAGGCGCATCGAAGTCGGGTCGGCGCAGACCGGGACTTTGGCCTTGCGCGCCAGGCTGAAAGCGGTCCGCAGGGTGGAGTCGGGCAGGTTGGTGTCGAGGACGACCATCCCGGCTTCTTTGAAAAGCGATTCGTGCTGGCGCAGCGCCTCGCTGGTCAAGGCAGACATCACGCGCATATCGTCCACTGCGACTTCGAGGCGGCCGCGGTTGTTGAGCATTCCCATGTAATAGCCGGTGGGGAAGTCGTCGGTGCGGAGCACGGCTGAAATATCCACCCCGGCCTCCCGGGTATATTCGAGCATATCGTCCCCGGTGGGGTCGTTGCCGGCCACGGTCAACAAACGGACGGGCTGTCCCAGCCGGGCCAGGTTCTCGGAGATGTTGCGGGCCACGCCCCCATACGAGCGGCGGATGCGGGCTGAATTGGATGAACCGGATTGCAGGTCCGTTTCGAGGCGGCCGATCACGTCTATGCCGGATGAGCCGATGACGAGCACGGGAGCGTCGGGGGAGGGCGGGGAGAGGGTGGGAGGCATGGACATTAATCGGTTAGTTCTTATTCATCAGTAGATGGATGGACCCATCTTATCCCAAGCACTTTGTCAATGAACCGAACAGCCGCCTCCAGGTCGTTGATTTTTTTCTGTATTTCGTCCAGCGTCTTTGATAATTTCCCGGGTTGAAGTTTTTCCGGGCTGGTTTGATATTGCTTGAGCTTAATGTTATAGGAAGCGATGGCATCTTTTAATTGATCCCGGTATTCGAGGATTATTCGTTGAATAATTGCGGGTCTCGTCTGCCTGGCTTTCGGATCTTTGCGGATTTTGAGAAGCGACCCTGACGGAACATCTTGAATAAGCCGCATGGTTTCCTGCAAAGCAATCTCGTGTTGAATGGTTTTCAATGCCCGGCCCCCTCCACGCCCCGCATTATCCCGACTGATCCTCCAGGCATCCAGGTACTTTTCAGCGATAGCCCTGGCATTGACTTCACTTGGGGGCTGCCAAGTGCCAACGCCAATCCAGTGTAATTCCACACCCTTTTTCTTTTCAGTTTCTGTGAACTCTTCCGTGAAACGGACGAACATGCTGGATATTTTATCTCGCGGTTGGAATTCAGGCAGGGAGGGTAAATCAGGGTCAGGGCTCCCGTTATTCACCTCGGCGATTTTTTCCGCATGATCATTTAATGTGGCTTCTCTAATGGCTACCTTTTGAATTTCTGGAACGTTAATGCTGGACAGGAACTCTTCGAGTTTATGGCTGCTGATAAAGCCGCCAAGCTTGCGGCGGATGATTCCCAGCATAGCATTGTACCAGGGAGCGCCCTTGGAAGGCGCTCCGCCCCCGGGAGTTACATTGTAGGATTGGCTGTAAGTGAGTGTAAAAATTGCTCCATGCTCGAAAGGATAGGGCTTTTCGAGGGTGGGCGGCTCGGGCTTCTCGCCGCGCCAAACGCTATAGACCAGGCGCACATCCTGGGCGGCCATGATGATCCCATCCAGGCTGCGACCGCCGACCGTGAGCGGTTTGGTAAAGTGATCGCGGATGTCGTAAGCCTCGCGCAGACGCTCGAAACCGGTCAATTCGACAAAGCCGGTGGCAATGGTCGGCCCGATCACCCGTGGATGTCCATCCGCGTCCTCGAACAGGGCCGCCGAGTCCAGTTCGACCTGGACAAGACCCGGCCCGCCGACCAGAAAGAGCGGAGAATTCTTGTTCTCTTCGGCAATCTGCCCCTCGCGGATGTGTATCTTTTCGTAACTGGTGCCAAATGCGGCCCGCAAAATGAATCTCCGGGCGATGCTTACCTGTTCCAACTCGAAAATGTCCTGCAAATAGACTGAGGCAAAATGCAACGCCAGCAAGAATGGGGTGAGAAAAACAGGCAAATATTTGATGGTTTCACGCGAGAAGAAAGCATTCCAAGCCAGGGTTAGTAATGTTTCAAGTGAACTGTTTATGGCTATGAGATCCAAGGAGAAAATGTTAACGAATACCGTTCGTATTGCTAACAACCAAATGCTCCACGCAACTACTCTTAGTCCAAGAATGAAACCTGTTAGAAATAAGAGAAAAGCGAACAGGGTCTGGCGGACGCGGGAGGCTTTGCGCGTCAGGGCAAAAGCGCCGTTAAGAACAATATCCAATAACTGCTTGACCCGTTCAGCGGCAGCTTTGGTCTCTATCGAGAGCAAACTTGGAGGCGCGTTATGGTTCTTGTTGTTCATTGGCTGTCTTATCAACCCACTGAAGGATTTTGGATAATTCGTCCAGTTCGGTACTTATCCGCCGTCGCAGGTCATTGTTTTTGATCAAAAAACTGCGGCTGCCTCTGATCAAATGTTGCAGAACCGCTTCGGATGTTTCGGGGCGTTTTTGTATATCCCGGCTTATGGCTGTGGCATAATCCATGATTGCCTGTAAACGGCCTTCGTGCTCTGCCAGGTTGCGTTCTTTGTCGATTTGCCCGCGTTCCAGGCGGGCATTGTCGAGCCAGTTGCTGGTGAATTTATTCAGGAATTGGTTATCAACGGAAGGTTCGAAACGCAAGCTGCTGATGCTGACATTCGAGATTTTTATCCCCCGGTCGCGCAAGAGCATAAATTCCCCGCTGTGTTGAGGGTCTTCGACGGAACCATACTCCCCGTATTCGTTCATCCGCAGGACATATTCGTATTTCATGCGCTCATTGACCATCCGGGCGATGGTTTGGAGGGCGGTTTCGTCTTCAGGCTCGTCGTTTTTTCTGGCAGGCTCACCCTTGCTGGCAGGTTGAGCGGCTTCCGGTACTTTCTCTTCCTTTTTGAACAGGGAAATCAACCAATCCAGGAAGCGGTTAAGGGCTTGCATCATGTGAAGCAATGAGAGTTCAATCCCGTAAGGTTCCGGCGGGACCGGCGGCGCGGGCGAGGGCAGTTTGGCATACTGGGTTTTGGTGATGTCATCGGATTTAGCGGAAGGTTCTTTGCGGTCCTGGGTGAACAACTCGTCCAGGGTGAATTTGCTCAAGTATTCGCGCCACAGATCGGCTGCCAGGCGGGCGGGCAACTCATTCCAGGCCACCCGTTTGGTTTCATCCGGGTTGATCCCTTGACCCGCAATAGCCTTGAATACCGAATCTTTGTTATAGCCGAAGCGCGAACCGGTCTCTTCGCCTTTGGCAGGCTCGGCTTCGATTTTGAAAATGACGATTATGTTGGGAACGACTTCGATCCCGTCACGGGTCAGGGCAACCGTTTCCTCCCGGCGTTTGCGCCAGGAGGCGAATTCTTCTTCACTCACATTTTCCGGTCTTTTGACTGCAAACGGATCGTCATTTTCGTTCGGCCCAATTTTATGGGTTTGCGTGTGCAAGTCTACGCTGCCGGGGAGTTTCTCGCTGCGAGCCAGGCGCTCACCTTTTGCAGTGAAGACCACGCCAGGGCCGACCGCGCGGGTGAATTTTGTGGCAGTGCGCAGGACCGCGCCGCTGGCGGTATCCAGCCAGATGACGCCTGGGCCCTTGCGGTCGGCTTCCTCATGGCTCATGCGCGGCCAGCCGTTTTCGATGAAGATGGCCGGACCATGTCCCCCGGTCAGGTAGGTGAGCAGGCGGTCGAAGATTTTCTGGCGGTCGCCGACTTTGCGCACCGGCAGGATGAATTGGGCGAAGAAGGCCAGCCAGATGAACAAACCCGCCCCGCAGAATACGAAATCCCAACGGTTGGCCCAAAGCCGATTGATTAATGGATCATCGCCTCGGATCCAGTAGAAATAGAGTCCCCCAAAAATAAGGATAATGGCTGTTACATAGAACCACGGTTTTTGGTCGAAACGCTGCTCATCCATGTCCCTTTGATTGTATATAGAATTGCCCAAAAGGGCAACCATCAATTGCTTATTTTACTAAACACATCGATATACTTTCGATCAGATTAGCCTGATAATCTGTAAATTGTTGTAAAATTGTTCTATCTTTTCTGAAAAGGTGTTGGGTCTGCTTATATTATGTTGAATACAACATCCCCCCTCAAAGAGCAAATAAATGGTCCTTGGTTGCTGGATAGCGAGTCTTTGAGAAAACTTGATTCAATCTTGGATGAGCAATGGTTAAAAATTGAGGGTATTAGAAAAAAGATGTTGAAGGAGGATATTAAAAAATTGAGACGTTTTGCAAGTACAAGCCATGACGACATTTTATTGAAACAAAAACGGACATCTTTCTACGCTGAAAAGTCTCTTTACTCGAAAAGTTTAAAAGTTCTCCGAATATATTTCTCGGATGAAACTTGCTTTAACTGTGGGAAATTTTCTGATGCTTTCAGTTATCGTTTAAATTTGCGTAAGATTCCCATTGGATTTTCTTTGAATATTATATCTGGGGAGATAAATTGTAGTTTGAATATTCACGAAGAAAACAATTTGTTGGAAATCGATGTGAGCCCGGAAGATTCTATTGCTGCTGGGGAATTATTTATGGCTTTGCATCAATGGGCAGACGATTATTGTGCTCCAAAAATCCCGCAGACCATAGGGCGTATTGCTGAAAGCAAACTAAAATTTGTGACATCATATTTAATGCTATTTTTTGTGTCTGCCTTTTTACTTGTTAATATTGATCCTAGCAGTTTAGTAGAAAAACAAAAACGCTTAGAATCTCTCCTCGTGGGCGGAATTGATAAAGGCGAAGTAGTAGAAGCAATTACATTGTTGGCTCAATTGCAAACTAACTCATACTTTCCTACTTGGTTCCCCTTATATTTGTTCATAGCTATATTAATATTCATATACTTACTTGTCATATTGTTGATACGCCCAAGAGTTATATTGGGCATAGGGAAAGGGGATAAGAAACTTAAAGCTTGGAAGTGGTGGCAACGCTTCGTTTTGGTTTTAATGCCTGTATCAATCGTTACTGTTATTATCGATATTATGATTGGCCTTATTGATAAAAGTGTGATCACTCGGTTTCTCAATATTTGGTTTAGATGAACCAAATATCTGTTGATATAACGGTGGCTTATTTTGCGCGTAGAGTTTCACTGCCATACCGTCTACTCGAAAGACTCCCTCACCACCCCTCGGCGGCTGGTGGATACCTGTCGCCGCAAGGGGATTGACCGGGTGATCGTGACGGACCACAACACGATCGCCGGGGCGCGGGCGTGCCAGGCTCTGGACCCGGAGCGGGTGATCGTGGGCGAGGAGATTTTGACGACCCGGGGCGAACTGCTGGCGGCTTTCGTGACCGGGGAGGTGCCGCCTGGATTATCTCCATTGGAGACGATCGAGCGGCTGCGCGGCCAGGGGGCGTTCATCAGCGTGTCGCACCCGTTCGATGTGATGCGCCGGGGGCATTGGGCCTTGCCCGACCTGCTGGAGATCCTGCCGCTGGTGGACGCCATCGAGACCTTCAACGCCCGCTGCTGGTCGCCGGAATTCAACCGCCAGGCGCTGGAATTTGCCCGCCGGCATGGCATCCCCGGTACGGTGGGTTCGGACGCCCACGCCGCATTCGAGCTGGGGAGGGCTACTTTATCGGTACCCGGCTTCACCGGTCCGGATGAGATGCGCAGGGTGATCGGCCAGGGGGCGGCGCGGACGCGCTGGTCCCCGCCCTGGGTGCATTTGTCGTCGCGTTACGCGGTTTTCGTTAAGAAATTGCAACGCAAAGTATCTTGACATGTCAATTTTTGCGTGATAATCTTGCGCCGTTGTCCAGCCGCCATGTTGCCATCAATGCTTGAGGCTGGCTAAATTTTTCTGAGCAGGAGAAAGAAAGATGTCTGAACGTTTGATTGGAACCGTCAAGTGGTTCAACGCCACGAAAGGTTACGGCTTCATTGGCCGTGATGAAGGCGAGGATGTCTTCGTGCATTTCAGCGCCATCAGCATGGATGGGTATCGCAAACTGGAGACAGACCAGAAGGTCGAGTTTTCCATCGAAGAAGGTCCGCGCGGTTTGCAGGCCGCAAATGTAGTGCTTGCCTCGTAGGTCAGTTGCCTGTGAAAATGCAGGGCCGCAAATGGCGGCCCTGTCGTATTTTAAGCTCCCTTTAAATTGGATTGTGGGTATCTTCTCGAAATAGACTTTATCGACAATTGGGAAGAACGTCCCGAAGGCGTTATCCTCCCGAAGGACATCGGGACGATGTGAGCCTGCCGAAGGAGCCTGCCCTGAGCCTGCCGAAGGAGCCTGCCCTGAGC
>DIDQ01000006.1 GCA_002418215.1 Anaerolineales bacterium UBA5796 | reverse complement strand
TGGTGAAACTGTCCGGTGGCTAGCTTCATGTCAAGATTGGTAATAAAAATACGCCAGCAATAAACAGCAACAAATAACCATCAGCAATCCGACTGCCGCGACTGGCAGCGTCCAAACCCACCATGGAGTCGTTTTTGCATTTGATCTCGCAGACGACTCCGTCGTAATTTCTCCCAGGGCGGGTTCTTCTGCCGTCACCTGCAGTGTTTCAAATGTCGGCGCTGCGGATTGTAAGCGGGTACCGCAATATCCGCAAACTTTGGCCGTATCGGGAACTTCTCTCTGGCAATTTGGGCACTGCATGATTACGCTCCTGCAAAAATGATGATTGCGGTTACAACTATCAGTGCAACAATCCAGCTTAAATGCTTGAGTAATTTGTCCCTGGTTTCCTGAGCATCCTTCCCCCATAAAGGGACATCCTCGAGTTTAAACTGCTTCCATATCCATGGGGCAATATAAAAACCCAACGCAATAAAAGCTAAAATATCTATAATGAAGGGGAGGAACTTGCCAACAAATGGCAAAAGTGTTGCCAGGCCACCCGTGATCCAGGTTGAAATCCAAAACAAGATGTAACCGGCGAAAAAGATTGACAGAATAGCTATCGCCAGGCTAGGCGTTTTTTGCACTCTCTCAATTAAGGACTTTGCTTTCTCAAGCCAGCCAAAATGGCTGCGTTCTTCAAACCATGTCCACAATTTGGGGACAACAACAAACACCAATCCGGCAACGCTCAAAATCGAAGGTAAAAGTATTATCGGCTCAACGGGATAAGCCATTGCAGACCCTTTAAAAAGGCTAAAAGTCATCCAGCGGCTGATGATTATGCTCACAACAAGCAGAACGCTGACAACCAGGAGAATCACAAGGCAAACACCAGCCAATAGCAAAGAATCAGCGAATGTAACCATCCCGGAACGAAAAGTTTCTTTCCAGTTGGGGTTATCGCTTGCAGTTTGGGCAGGTAGCTCATCCAATTGCAATTGAACATTATCAGTCAAAGGTAGCTGCAAACGATGACCACAATACCCGCATACTTTGGCAGAATCTGGCAGTTCACTTCCACAATCAGGACAATACATGAATCGCTCGCTTTGATAAATTTTGCATCAAACTATCAGGGCAAACCAAAAACTTTGATCAAAAACTGGACATGATCACATAAGGACTTTTCGATTTCTTCTTTAGTAGGTGGCTCAAAAGGATCAACCTGCAAGAAGGGGTTTCGTACTTCTTCAAATGGAGCTTTTGCAATGGCTTCTTCAGCCATCTCTAGAAGTTTCAATTGTGTATCAGGCCGGAATTCAAAAAACGGTTGGTAATCTGGGTTAATAATCCTGATCGCCCCAGGTTGGGTAAACATAGACCAGGGTGGGAACAAATTCCATTTAACCGCGATTGCCGTATTCCAGCGATCCAGAAATGAAGGTATCGCCTTAAATAGAGCATCATACCCTTCAGCTTCTCCGGGAGCAGCTAACAAATAATAACCTTCAGATGATGGGTTGGGGTAATTAAGGTGTAAATTACCTTCCCACAGTTCATATAGTTCTGTAAGGAATTTTTTGATTTTCTTTACATCATTCGAACAATTTATATCAGCATCTGATTCAGGCTCGGCTTGAGGTTTGCCATCAGCATTTGCTCCTAGGGTTAGATCATTTTGCAAATCGGATGGCGATTCATTATCAGTGTAAAAATCCGATTCAATCCCAATTGGCAAGCTACCATCCAAGGAATCTCCACTAGAATCAATGCCCGTTAATTCATCCGGTTCCTCAGGCCAAACAGGCGCTCCCTCCTGGTATAGAGCTTGAATTGCCGGGGCCAAGCTTGCCCATCGCCTCGCCAGTTCCATCAAATCTTCCATGCGCTGGCGTTTATGCTCCTCGGGTTCACCGGTGAAAAGATAACCCTCTCCATCAGCCACACGCATATACAATGCCGGGAAGAACCAGGTGCGAGTCATCCCCGTCATTTTCTTGCGTCCATCCGCCACTGCTGCTGAAATCGGTTCCCCGCGTGCCAGTGAACGATAAAACTCCTTCGTGAAGGCCGACGTAGCAATCACTGGAACGGTGTACTGGAAGGCAATTACAGCCGGAACCTTGTTGCGAATCAGCGCCGGGCCAAACGTATTGAAAATACTTGTTCCCCCCACCATGGCCGATTGACAGGCACTTAACAATACCAATCTAACACTGCTGTCTTTTAAAATATCCGCAAGTTGCTGGGCTGAAACGTAGTCAGTTTGGTTCGCTTCGTTCTCAAAACATAAAAGGCCAACGCCATCTCTAAAGCCCCCGTGGCCATCCCAATGGATGATGTGGTAATTCCCATTCTTAACAGCTTTTTGCATCTCGGCCAAGGTAGCAACTTCCAAAATATCCACGCGCGCGCGTCCCTTGTGGATAAGGTTGCTCATGGACTTGATCAGTTCATCACTCTCGTAATAATCCGGGAGATGGGTTTGATCAGCGGGACGGGCAATCACATAAAGGATATTAAGCTGTTCTACCGGCTCAAATGGACCGCGGTCACCGAAATAAGTTACATAACGATTAAGATGGATGACTTCTTCCAGCGCCAGGTGATCGGTTCCATCATGGATCAATTCCCAGGGAAGCTGCGCCGGTGAGACCGCATCCGCATCGAATTCGAGTTGCAACAGCAACGGGGACTGTTTGCTCTGCGCAGCTTTTACACTATTCAAAACATGCTTTCGGATTTCGTTGTTATCTTTTTTCCCAGCAGGAAGAATGTTGGCAAACAACTGTTCACCAATCAGCTTGTGAAGCGCTAATACAGTTGGGTTTGTAAACCAACCTTTTTCAAGCTGAGTCATGATCGTCGACCGTTCAGCGACTAACGGTTCACTAAAATCAACCACCATCTCCTTTTCTGAACCATCCAACAGTTGAAGCTTAACTTGATTTTCATCTTTAAAAAGACGCAAACGAACACGCGGTTTAAGAGATGACACAACCGGTTCATCTGGATCAACTTCATCAGGATCTTCCTGCAAAGTTCCATCTACGGATTCTTGAATGTTTTCTGAAATATCCGAAACATGCGCTGTAGGTTGCTCAGCCACTGCAAGTGGTGCTCCATTTATTTGCTCTTGCGCTGATGGATGTGAAACTGGCTCGCCACACTCTATGCAAAAACTGCTCCCCTTTAGAAGCGGTGTAGCACACCTCGCACATTTTCCTTCATATTCAAATTTTGCGCTTTTTATCAGTTTAGTGCCACATTCCTCGCAAAAATTTACCCCAGACCTGTTTCTAAAACCACAAGATGAACATTCCATAAGTGGGCTCCTGACTCCAGTGCTAGCATTCGCGTAACTTCAGAATTACTATATACTTTAGCATAAAAGTGAAGCCTTTGTCTTTATTTTTATCGCATTTTTATCCAAAACTCCCGAGACTTGTTATCTCAGGAGTTTCTGTCAAAATGAATTGTTAGCAGATTATTTTCGCAGCGCCATGGCGATCTTTTCCTGGTCCACAGGTAGCCTATCCACCCGCACGCCGACGGCATTGTAGATGGCGTTGGTGATCGCGGGCGTGGTCGGGATGCTGACCAATTCGCCGACGCCTTTCGCCCCGTATGGCCCGTCTGCGGTGGGATGCTCGACGATGATCGGGATCACCTCCGGGGCATGGGCAATGGATGGGATACGGTAGCGCGCCAACCGGTCCGTGATGACCTGGCCTTCGTCGAGGATGAAGTGCTCGGTCAGGGCGTTGCCCAATCCCATGATGACGCCGCCTTCCACCTGTCCGTGCAGGCCGAGGGCGTTGATAATGCGTCCCACGTCGTTGGCAGAGATAACCCGCAACACGTTCACTTCGCCGGTCAGCGTGTTGACCTCCACCTCGGCGGCCTGGGCGGCAAATCCAAACGCCACGTGCATGTCGCCGCCTTCGCCGAGCGGCCTGGTCTCGGGCGCCCAATATTCGTAAAGCACCTTCGGCTCCTGCCCAACGGATCTCATCTCCGCCGCGACCTCGGCCATCGAAAGCGAATGCCCGTTGACCCGCACCCGCCCGTCCACAAAACCGATTTGCTCCGGCGGCTGGTCGTATTTTTCGGCCAGGGTGCGGGAAATGGCCTCCCGAAGGGTTTTGGCCGCTAAACGGGCGGCGTTACCAGAGACGTAAGTCTGCCGCGAGGCGGTGGTCGGCCCGCCGTCGGGGGTCTTGTCGGTGTCCATCACCAGGACCCGCACCGTGTCGAGCGGCACGGCCATTTCTTCGGCGACCATCATTTGCAGCACCGAGACCAGCCCCTGTCCCAGCTCCGCCGACGAGGTGCGGACTTCGAAATTGCCGTCACCGTACAGTTCCACTTCCGCGCCGGCCTTGTCGGGCGCGCCGCCGCCCAGCCCGGTGTTTTTGTAGGCGGCGGCAAAGCCCCAGGCGTGAACCAAGTGCGGCGTGCCAGGTGCGGAGTGCGGCTTAAAAAGTTCATCTCGTACTAAACCTGAAACCTGACACATGGTACTTGAAACTTTTTCGATACATTCGACCAGTCCCACGCTGTCGCGCAGCACCTGTCCGGTGTTGGTCGTGTCGCCGACCCGCAAGGCGTTCATCCGGCGCAGTTCGATACTATCCATGCCCAGTTTCTCGGCCAGCATGTCCATCATGCTCTCGACCGCAAAGGCCGACTGGGTCACGCCGAAGCCGCGGAAAGCCCCGGCGGGCGGGTTGTTAGTGAAGGTGGCGTAGCAGTCGGCCCGCACGTGGGGGATGTTGTACGGCCCGGCAGAGTGGGTCGTGGCCCGGGTCATCACCTTTTCGCCGAGCGAGGCATACGCCCCGGTATCGCCGTAGAGTTCAGACTCCGCCGCCACGATCCGCCCGTCCTTCTTCGCGCCGAGCTTGACCCTGATCCGGGTGGCGTGGCGCTTCGGGTGGACGATCAGGCTCTCGCGGCGGTCCCAGAGCAATTTCACCGGCCGCCCGGTGGCATTCGCCAGCAGCGCGGCGTGGACCTGCCCGGCGATGTCTTCCTTGCCGCCGAACCCGCCGCCCATCAACTGCCCGGCCACATGCACCCGGCTCTCGTCCCAGCCGAGCGAAGCCGCCACCTGTTTGCGGTCGGAATACGGGATCTGCGAGCCGACGTAAATCTCCATTCTGTCCGAGGTGACAGTATCTTCCGAAGTGACTGTCACCTCTTTCACCGGCACGGCGATGCTGCATTCCGGCTCGAGGAAGGCGTGGTCGTAAGGCGGGGTGTGAAAAGTATGCTCAAGGATGACATCGGCCTCGGCAAATCCGGCCTCCATGTCGCCCTTGCGGACTTTGATGTGCTTAAGAAGATTGCCGGATTCATGCAGATGCGCGGCCTCGGGCCGGTTCGCTTCGACCGGGTCGGTGACCGGCTGGAGGATCTCATACTCCGCCTCGATCTGACCTGCGGCCTGCGCGGCGATCTGCTGCGTTTCCGCGGCGACGATCGCCACCGCATCCCCCACGTAGCGGACGCGTTCCCCGATCCCGACCATCACCGGCCAGTCGTTGTGGAACAGGCCGTGGTTGTGGTCGCCGGGGATGTCGTCAGCGGTCAAAACCGCGACGACTCCCGGCAAAGATTTGGCTTTACTGACATCCAGACTGCGAAGGAAACCATGCGGGATGCCGGCCCGGGCCACGGCGGCGAAAAGCATATTGTCGAAGGTCAGGTCATCCGTGTACAGCGCCTCGCCGGTGACTTTGGCGACCGCATCCGGGCGGACCTGGGCGCGGCCGACGACCTTGAACTCCGCCGCCGATTCCTGCACCTGCTTCGGGCGGACCGGTTCACCCGTCCGCAGGGCATGAGCCGCCTCGAGGATGGCGCTCTCGATGGACGAGTATCCCGCGCAGCGGCAAAGCGTGTCCTTGAAAGCGTGGCGGATCTCGGCGCTGGACGGGTCGGGCTTGCGCTGGAGCAGGGCGTGGGCGGTCATGATCTGGCCGGGGATGCAGAATCCGCACTGCACCGCCCCGTGCTGGATGAAGGCTTCCTGTAAGGGATGGAGTTTACCCCCCTCGTCGCTTCGCGCCACTCCCCCCAAATTCTCCGAATTGGGGGGGAGACGGAGGGGGGTCATGGCAGCCAGGCCTTCGATGGTCAGCACAGTTTTGCCATTGGCGCGCAGGGCAGGATAGGTGCAGGAAAGCACCGTTTCACCGTCCACGAGGACCGAGCAAATCCCGCATTCGGCCTCCTCGCAGCCGATCTTGGTCCCGGTCAGGCGCAGGCGGTAGCGCAGCACATCCGCCAGGGTTTCGTCAGGGGTGACGTTGAGGGTGTGGCTTTGCCCGTTTACAGTAAAAGTCAGTTGTTGTTCCATAATTCGATCTCCAAGATTAAACCGCAAAGCACGCAAAGGTCGCTAAGTTCTTTTGTTTTTTGGGTTTTCTTGGCGTTCTTCGCGGTCTTGGCGGTTAATTTCTTAACCCGCCCGTTCCCAGGCGGCTTCGAGGGTGTCCTTCAGCAGCCCGCCGACGAGGTGATAGCGATAGTCGGCGGTGGCGCGCATGGCGCTGGTGCGGAACCGGGCCTGTTGCAGAAGGGCATCCAGCGCCTCCGAGAGGGTGGCGGCGTTGAAGGGTTTGCCGCGCAGCGCGGCTTCGGCTTCGGTGGCCCGCAGCGGGGTCGGGCCGCCGGGTCCGACCGCAATGCGGATTTCGGCCATCACGCCGCCATCCCGTTCGAGGCGGCAGGCGCAGTTCAGGATCGGCAGGGCCACGCCTTGCGGACGCATGATCCGTTTGAAGGCGGAGGCAGAGTGGTAAGTGGTAAGTGGTAAGTAAAAACCGACAAGCAGTTCTTCCCCGTGCTTGAGGGCGGATTTGCCGGGGCCGAGGAACAGGTCGGGCAGCGGGATGCGGCGTGTCCCGGCTGGACCGGCGATCTCCACTTCGGCACCGAGCGCCGTCAACGAGATGGTGCCGTCGGCGGCGGGCAGGGCGTGGGCCACGTTGCCGCCCAGGGTTGCCACGTTGCGCACCTGCGGACCGGCGATCAGGTCACAGGCTTCGACCAAAGCCTGGGCATGGCGGACGGCCAACGGGTCCCGGGCGATGCGGGTGAGCGGGCGCGCCGCGCCGATGTACAGTTCATCCCCGCGAATCTCCAATACGGTCATCTCGGGGATGGACGTCAAATCTACGATGGTGTGGACGGGGGGATGGCGGCCCTGGGACAGGTCGAGCATCAGGTCGGTGCCGCCAGCAATGGGCAGCGCCGGGCCGGGTGCGGACGTGAGGGCCTGGACGGCCTCGGCGACCGAGGCGGGGCAAACGTACTGTTGCCATAGGTTCATGTGGAACGACCTCCTTCGTCAGGACGGCGGCACTTTTCGAGGGGCTAAACCCCACGCCGCTGTCGGTGGTTGAGTAGAACGGTGATTTTCCGTTCGTATCGAAACCACACAGCGACCACCGAACCAATGGGTAATTTATTGTAGCACTAAATTTTTGCTAAAGCAGGCTGTCGGAGAACCCGTTCAGCATCGTTTTTTCACCGCGAAGTGCGCGAAGATCGCCAAGAAGCCCCTTTGAACTTAGCGTTCTTCGCGGTTCAAATTCGCCTTTTGCGCCGCCAAACATTGCTCTCCGACAAACTTCTAAAGTCTAACGTAGCTTTTGTGCAATCG
>DIDQ01000088.1 GCA_002418215.1 Anaerolineales bacterium UBA5796 | reverse complement strand
CGCGTGCGTTGCTGCGGGCCGCCGGGCCGATGGCCGTCACCTCGGCCAATCTCTCCGGGCAGCCCAGCCCCTCATCGTCAGACGAGGCGCTGGCCCAATTAAACGGACGCATCCCCCTCATCCTGGACGGAGGCGTGACCCCCGGCGGAATCCCTTCGACGGTGGTCAACTGCCTGGGCGCAGAACCGGCCATCCTGCGCGAGGGTCCCTTATCCAAAGCCGAAATTATGAGAGCCTTGGGCCTGGATTAAACTCTTATCCGTTTCTCAGGTTCCGCTCAGGAAGCGTTTAGGTAGACCCGTATAATAAAAATCAAGCATTCTCCTCAGGACAAGCCGCCAGCGGGCAGGGCCAGCCCCCGGCGGCTTGGGGTTTTAATGGCTGGTGCTCCGGGATCAAATCACCGGTCATTTGGTTCAGGAGAACCGTTTATTAGATGTCTTGCATTAGTTATAAGGCAACCGTGATGCAAACCTTTTAGCCACTGAGACACGGAGACTCGGAGAAAAAAAAGAAAAAAAAACTCTGTGACTCCGTGACTCCGTGGCAAAAATCGGACTTTTGCAAGAGGTCAATTCTAATCAACTTCTTAGTTCCGGTTCAGGAAACGCTTAAGTGCATCCATATAATAAAGATCAAGCATTCTCCTCAGAACAAGCCGCCAACGGGCAGGGCCAGCCCAAGGCGGCTTGGGGTTTTAAAAGGCCATAGAATAGAGAACAGAAAAAAGAGAGCAGTCCGGTGACTGCTCTCTAATTATCTACTCTCTGCTCTCTTCAGGACAACGGCCAGGTGGGCGTAACGTCCATCTCCAGGCCGTCGGTGTGGCCGTGGGCGAAGCGGAAGTAACCGGCTGCGGCGATCATGGCCGCGTTGTCGGTGCAAAGAGAGAGCGGCGGGATGTGGACCGGGAACTCAGTCTGGGACAGGAAGGCCTGTCTCAGCGTGCTGTTGGCGGATACGCCGCCCGCGACCAGGATTTCTTTCGCCCCAAATTCACGCGCCGCCTGGAGGGTCTTGTTGACCAGCACCTCCACCACCGCGGCCTGGAAGGAGGCGGCCAGGTCGGGCACGGGCAGTTCTTTGCCCTTTTTCTGCAACTCCTGGACGGCGCGCAGGACGGCGGTCTTCAACCCGCTGAAGGAGAAGTCATACGTCCCTTCGAGCCAGGCGCGGGGGAAGTCGAACTTCTGCGGGTCGCCGTTTTCAGCCGCCTTCTGGATTTCCGGGCCGCCGGGGTAGGGCAGGCCGAGGGTGCGGGCAACTTTGTCGAAGGCCTCGCCGGCCGCGTCGTCGAGGGTGGCGCCGAGGCGCTTGTACTCCAGGTGTCCGCTCATCAGGTTCAGTTCGGTGTGCCCGCCGGAGACGAGCAGGGCCATCAGAGGGAACTGCGGCTCGGCAGGCGGCGTGTCCCCGGAATTGTAGACCCAGGCTGAGTAGAGGTGCCCTTCGAGGTGGTTGACGCCCACCAGCGGCAGGCCGGCGCCGAGGGCCAATCCTTTGGCCATGTTCATCCCCACCACCAGCGACCCGGCCAGGCCGGGGCCGCGAGTCACGGCGATGGCGTCGAGATCGCTCAGGGTCAGGTGCGCCTGCGAGAGCGCCTGCTGGATAACAGGGGTGATCGCCAACACGTGCTGGCGGGAGGCCACTTCGGGGAAGACCCCGCCATAGCGGGCGTGGACCTCCATCTGCGAGGCCACCACAGACGAGAGCAGGCCGCGCCCGTTTTCGATCACGGCGCAGGCCGTCTCGTCGCAGGAGGTTTCGATAGCGAGGAGGCGGGCGGGTCTTAAGTCAGTCATCACTTCTTCATCTTCAACACAAAATCATACGGATACTCGGCCAGCTTCTCCAGCTTGCCGTCGGGGCGGACCCAGTAGGTGTCTTCGATGCGGACACCCATGCCCTGGTCGGGATAGTACAGGCCCGGTTCGATGGTGATGACCACGCCGGGGGCGAGGCGGTTGTCGTCGGTGGCGGTCAGGCCGCTCCACGGGCGCTCGTGGATGTTGAGTCCCAGGCCGTGGCCGAGCGAGTGGACGTAGCCTTCGAGCGGCGCGGGGGTGTTGAGCGGGGTGGGATGGCCGAGTTTCTCGAACTCTTCACAGACCAGGCGCTGGTAGTCCTTGAACGCCGCGTTCAGGTCGAGGTTTTCGACCACTTTCCGGTAGATGGCCCAGACCTGGTCGTAGAGTTCCTGCGCCCTGGGCGTGGCGTAGCCCAGGCTCCAGGTGCGGGTGAAATCGTAGAAGTAGCCGCCGCCCTGTTCCTGCGGGTAAATGTCGAAGACGATGGTCCGGCCCAGGCGCAGGAGGTCGGTCGGCTCCCCTTGCGAGTGCGGCAGTCCGGCGTCGTGGCCGATGGCGAAGATGTACCCCTCCGAGGGGACCGCGCCGCGCTCGGCCAGCCACAGGTTGATCCGCTCCTTGACATCGGCGATCGTCAGCGGGGAGCCGTCGTCCTTGAGCAGCACTTCGTCGTCGCGGACGGCGCGGCTGGTCAGGTAATCCGCAGTCAGGCCGACCACCTCGGTAGTGATGCGGCCCATACGGCGGATGCGCTCGACTTCGGCCTCGTCTTTGGTCTCCATAGCTTTCATGAAGAGCGAGTCTTCGCGGGACTCGCCGAGCAGTTCGAGACCCGGCATCAGGCGCTGGAAATGCGTCAAAACGGCGAACAGGCCGCTGAGGTCGGTGTGACCGTAAACGCCGACCCGTCCGGCTGAGAGTCCCGTATCCGAGCACATCCGCTGCAAGCGCATGGCCGACATCAGGGCCGTATCCCCGCCGGCCTCCTTGAGCATCTCCTGCCAGGGATAGTCGCCGTAGCGCCGGACTTTCAGCCCGGATTTGGCGGCTTCGCCGCGCTCCATGTCGTTGCAAAACAGGACGGCCTCCTCGCCGCGCTTCTTGACCAGCGTGGCGGCTGAGACGTGCCCGCCGCCGGTCAGGTAGGTCATCGGCGGGTTGTTCTCGGCGTTGCCGAAGACGAGGATCGCATCCAGGTTCTTGGATTGCATCAGGTTGTCGAGATCAGATTTCATGTGGCTCCTGAGTTATTTAGTTCCTGGCGCTAAACCCGTTCGCGCCGCCGGG
This sequence comes from Anaerolineales bacterium UBA5796, assembly GCA_002418215.1. Classification (GTDB taxonomy): domain Bacteria; phylum Chloroflexota; class Anaerolineae; order Anaerolineales; family Villigracilaceae; genus UBA5796. The sequence goes on along the minus strand of DIDQ01000088.1, from coordinate 20,135 downwards.
GACGGCGCAGGGGACTCTTTTGCGCCAAGAACTATTTATGGGGTTGGCTCCAACGAGCCGGTATCGCGGGCGGGGTTTTTGGGGTTCGGTATTCGGAATATATCGGCTCGCCCGGCCTTGGTGTTGACGACCCGGCTGGACTGGACGAATTCCGCGCCAAAGTTGATGATGATCGCCAGTTGCAGCCCGGTTGCTTTCAGGTAAGAGAGCACCTGCTGTTTGTGGATCGGGGTAATTTCGCGGACGGCGAGATACTCCAGGACGATGCGCTGGTTTGCCACATTGTCGAGGACGAACTCCCCAAGCGCCGCGCCTTTGTATTGCACTGTGACCTTTTTCTGGCGTTCGTTCTCGACGCCCCGGGCTGACAGTTCGAGGGCCATTCCTTCGTCGTAAATGTTTTCCGGGTAGCCCGGCCCCAGCGTATTATGGACTTCGAACGCGGCCTGCATGATCAAATAGGACAGGTCTTTTTCGATAAGTTCCACTTCGGTCATTTTCAATCCCATTCGCTGATTCGCGCTCAACCTTGCTTCAAAACGTTCTGCAAGGCCACCAGTAACGCGCCTTCCTGCTCCGGCAGGACAGTGCGCGGATCAAGCAGGACCCGATCGGCTTCGGTGCGGGCGATGACCGGGGGCTTTTGCTCCCGCAGGCGTTTCAGGAACTTGTCCGGGCTTTTCACGTCGAGCGCCAGCAGGTAGGTCGGCATCGTCTCGCCCGGCAGGCTGCCCCCGCCCACCGTAGACTCGCCCTTCACCACCTCACCCTGTCCCAGGCGTTCGATCCAGACCTTGGCCCGCGAGCGGTTCTGCTGCGGCGTGGTGGCGATCATCTGCCAGGTCGGGACTTCGCGCTCGGCCTCGTCCTTGAGATAATGGGTCAGGGTGGCCGTGACCCCGGCCAGGCAGGTCTTGTCGGCTCGCACCGCCCGCGCCAGAGGGTGCTTCTTGATCCTGTCGAGCAACGCCTTCCTGCCGATGATGATCCCCGCCTGCGGACCGCCGAGCAGTTTATCGCCGGAGAAGCAGACGACGTCCGCGCCGGCCGCGAGCGACTCCTGCACCGACGGTTCGTGCGCCAGCCCGAAGCGGGCCGTGTCCAGCAGCGTCCCGGACCCGAGGTCGTCCACTACGGGGACCCCGGCCCGGTGCGCGGCTGAGGCGATGTCCTTCAGTTCCGGCTCCTCGGTGAAGCCGATGATCTTGAAGTTCGAACGGTGGGCGCGCATCACCAGGGCCGGTTTCTCGTCGAAAGTCTCTTCGTAATCCGAAAGGCGCACCTTGTTGGTCGTGCCGACTTCGAACAACTTCGCCCCCGACTGTTTCATCACATCCGGGATGCGGAAGCCGCCGCCGATCTCGACCAGCTGCGAGCGGGCGATGACCACCTTCCGCCGGGACGCCAGCGCCGAGAGCACCAGCAGCACCGCCGAAGCGTTGTTGTTGACCACCACCGCAGCTTCCGCACCGGTCAGTCGTTTCAGCACCGCCTCAGCGTGGACCAGCCGCGAACCGCGCTTGCCGTTCGACAGGTCGAATTCGAGGGTCGAGTAGCCGCGGGAAACCGTCTCCATCGCCTGGAGGGTCGCCCGGCTCAACGGGGCGCGGCCCAGGTTGGTGTGCAGGATCACGCCCGTCGCGTTGATCACCGGCAGGAGCGTGGGAGTCATCCATTCGTCCAGCGCGATCGAGACGCTTTCCAGGATGGCCTCCCGCTCCGGGACGGTGGTCTCGCTCCCGGACAGGATCCGCCCGCGCGCCTCATCCAGCACGTGACGGATGGCCTCCAGCACCAGCGGGCGGCCGTTGGCCGAGATCATCTCGGCGGCCAGTTTGGTCTGGAGCAATTGTTCGACCGAGGGGAGGTTGCGGAGTTCGGACATTGGGGGTCAGTAATCAGTATCCAGTTTTCAGTTTTCAGTGTCGCGGGGAGCGGGTTCCGGCGAAGCCGGGCGGGTTGCGGAAGGAGGGACGAAGCGGGCGCGCTCGCGCATCCGCACCAGCGACTCGACCGCGAACAGTCCCGCTGCCAGCCCGGCGACGACCCACAGGTTGACCACCCGGCCCAGTTGCAGCCAGGCCAGGGTCGCCCCGTAGACGCCCGCCCACATTGCCTGGCGGACGATCACGTTCGCATCGGCCGGCGGCCTGGACGGGAAGCGCAGGTGCAGGAAATACACCACCGGCAGGGCCGCGCCGGTCAGGGCCATCATCCACAGCGCGAAGAACGACCAGCGCATCCAGACGGTGGGCAGGGTGTAAAAGAACAAAAACGCCAGCCCGCCCCAGCCGAAGATCAGCAGGGACAGGGTGGCGGGCAGGAACTGGCGGAAGGTGGGGCGTGAGTCCATGAAGCGATTATACCTTAGGCATGTTTCGGAAAGATGAAAGATGAAGGATGAAGGATGAATTCCTTCGTCTTCTTTCTTCCAAGGACAGGTGCGATATTATGCCCGTAAGGGTACGCGCTCGCGGGCAAAACCTATCTTCGCAAGGCCATCGCCACCCATTACGGGATCATCAAAAAATCTAGCGCCAGATTTAAAATTTCTAGCGCTAGATTTTAAAAGTCTGGCGCTAGACTTTAAAATCCTAGCGCCAGATTTAGCCAAATCGTGCGAGCGATTTTTGAAACCCGGCGCTGGATTTAACCACTCCTCGAACCTCCTCTCAAGCGGCATTTGCGTGCTTTATAATGGCAATTCGCAATTGGGCACGCCATAATCACCAACCACCAATTACCAATTACCAATCACTAATGACTGGATACTGATGACTGACTACTCCCCCTTCTTCACCCCCCTCGGCATCGCCATCGTCGGCGCATCGGCCAGCCCGGAAAAACTGGGCTACGGCGTGGCCCGCAACCTGGTCAACAGCAGCTACAGCGGCGCGATCCACTTCGTCAGCCACCGGGCCGGGAACCTGTTCGGGCGTCCCGTCTACCCCGACCTCGCCAGCGTCCCCAACCCGGTGGACCTGGCGGTGCTGATCGTCCCCGCGCCGGGGATGGCTGCCGCGCTGCGAGCCTGCGCCGGGCGCAATATCCATGCCGCCATCGTCATGTCGTCCGGGTTCCGGGAGGCGGGCGCAGAAGGCGCGGCCCTCGAAGCCGGGATCGTCGAGATCGCCCGCCAGCACGGCATCCGTCTTATCGGCCCGAACTGCATCGGCCTGCTCGACACCCACCTGCCGCTCGACACCACCTTCCTGCCGCCGCCCATGCCTCCAAAAGGCGACGTGGCCTTCATCTCGCAGTCCGGGGCCATCTGCGCCGCCATCATTGACTGGGCACGCGGCCAGGGCTTCGGCTTCTCTCGGCTGATCTCGCTCGGCAACCAGGCCGACGTCAACGAGACCGACATGCTGGCTGCGGTCGTTGAAGACGAAAACACCCGCGTGCTCACCCTTTACATCGAAAGCGTGGCCGACGGGCGCAGGTTCATCGAAGAAGCATCCAGGGTGACGCGCCGCAAGCCGGTGGTGGCCCTCAAGGTCGGGCGTTTCGAGGCCGGGCAAAAGGCCGCCGCCTCCCACACCGGCGCGCTGGCCGGTTCCGACACGGCCTACGAGGCCGCCTTCCGCAAGGCGGGCATCTTCCGGGCCGCGACCAGCGAGGAGATGTTCGACTGGGCCTCTGCGCTGGCATCCTGTCCTTTACCTGCCGGACGCGGGATCGCCGTCCTGACCAATGCCGGCGGCCCCGGCGTGATCGCGGCGGATGCGCTCGAGACGAACGGCCTGCATCTCGCTAAACTGGCCGACTCCACCCGCCAGCGTCTCGCCGGACTCCTGCCCCCGGCCGCGGGACTGAACAACCCGGTGGACATGCTCGCCTCGGCCTCCCCCGAAGATTACGCCGCCTGCCTGCGCCTGCTGCTCGACGACGCAGCCGTAGACGGGGTGCTGCTCATCCTCCCGCCGCCGCCGATGCACCCGGCCGAGTCTGTGGCCGAGGCGGTCATCCCGCTCATCCGGGCCAGCGGCAAGCCGGTGCTGGTGGCGCTGATGGGCGAGGCCCTGATCCAGGAGGCCGCCGAACGCTTCCGCCGCGCCCGCGTCCCCGAATACCGCTTCCCGGAGCGGGCCGCGTCCGCATTGGCGGTGCTGGCCGAACGGGCGGAGTTTTTGTCCCACGTGGAAGTGCGTCGCACCACCCCAACCGGGAGTGATTCAAGCGAAGACCAAGTCCGTTTAACGAAACCGGATCAGGCGGTCAGGTGCGACGCACCCTCACTCGTCGCGGCCTACGGCATCCCGGCCGCGCCGACCAAGCTGGCCCAAAGTGCGAGCGCAGCCGTCCAGGTCGCGGCTGAACTGGGCTTCCCGCTGGTGATGAAGATCGCCAGCCCCGACATCCTGCACAAATCCGACGCGGGCGGCGTGACGCTGGGCCTCCGCTCGGAACAGGAAATCTACCTGGCTTACACCGAAATGATGAACCGCGTCACCACCGCCGCGCCGCAGGCCAGGATCGAAGGCGTCCTGCTCCAGCGCATGGTCCCTGATGGGCAGGAGGTGATCGTCGGGATGGTGCGCGATCCGCAGTTCGGGCCGCTGATGATGTTCGGGTCGGGGGGTGTGGAAGTGGAAGGACTCAAGGACGTGGCCTTCGCCCTGGGTCCGCTGGACCAGGCCGAGGCGTCCGACATGATCCGCCGCACCTGGGCGGGGAGGAAACTGCGGGGCTTCCGCAGCCTCCCCCCGGCAGACGAGGCCGCAGCCGCCGACGTCCTGGTGAAATTATCCCGCCTGGCGTTCGACCACCCTGAGATCGCCGAGATCGAGATCAACCCCTTGCGGGTGCTGTCACAGGGCGCGGTGGCGGTTGACGTGCGGCTGAAAAGCTAATTCGGGGGTTACGCCACGCTGCCGGCGTAGCGGTCGGCGAACAGGGCGGGCGTGCCGCCGGTGTGCCAGAACAGGACGGTTTCACCCCTGCTGAAAAATCCCTTACGGATGAGAGCGATCATCCCGGCCGCGGCCCGTCCCGTGTAGACCGGATCGAGCAGCAACCCTTCGGCCTGGGCGAAAAGACGAATGGCCTCTTTCTCGCCTTCGCCGAAGACCCCGTACCCGGCCCGGCAGTATTCGTCCGTGGCCTGCACGTCTTCCGGCGCAAAATTGATCCGTTCGCCGAGTTTCTCCGAGGCCTCGGAGGCCAGGGCCGGGACGTGCGCCTTGAGCCAGGCCTCGGATTCGTCAATGCTGACGCCGAGTATTTTGCCGGGGTAACCAAATATCCGCTGCCCCAGCACCAGCCCGGCGTGCGTCCCCCCGGACGAGGTGCCGAAGACGATCCAATCCGGCCTGACATTTTGGGCCATCAACTCCTGCACGGCGAAGGCATACGCCAGCGCCCCGGTCGGGCTGGAGCCGCCATAAGGGACAAGGTAGGGCTGCTTGCCGTCCCCTGCCGCCCGCTCGAAGGTCTCGCGCAAGACCCGCTCGCGGTCGGCCCGGTCTTCCACGAAGACGATCTGCGCCCCGAAGAGCCGGTCGAGCAAAATATTGGCGGAGGGCCGTTCGGGCGGACTGCCGGTCAACACCAGGGCACACTCGAAGCCGAAACGGGCGGCGGCCGCGGCCGTCTGGCGGCAGTGGTTGGACTGCACCGCCCCGGCCGAGACCAGCATCCCTGCGCCCTGTTCCTGCGCCTCGGCGACGAGGAACTCCAGCTTGCGGGTCTTGTTCCCGCCGAAGGCCAGCCCGGTCTGGTCGTCTCGCTTGACGAGCAGGCGCGGCCCGCCCAGCGCAGCCGAAAGCCGCGGCATTTCCTCGACAGGGGTGGGTAAATGGGCGAAATTCAAACGAGGGGGTTCGGTCATTGGGGTTCCTTTCGCAAATGGAGCGTGTTGCGTGTTTCGTAAGAGCATTACGGAACACGCAACACGCAACACGAATCACGCACCACGAATCAAGCTCCCGCCGCCTGCCGTGTCTTCCGTTTGCCCCTCGCCCGCATCACGTCCAGCAGGCGCGGCAGGATTTCGGTGTACATCCGGTACCAGAGGCGGTTCGGCACGAAGTCCCAGGCCCCCAGGGTGCGGACGACCCGGCCGCCGAGTCCCTCCTTGAAGCGGAACACGCCCCACATCGAGTCGCTTTCGTCGAAGGTATCCGGCGCGCCCCACAGGTCGTAAACGGCGCAGCCCGCGGCTTTGGCCCGGCGCACGGCTTCCCATTGCAACAGGTAATTGGGCATCTTCTCGCGGTGGGCTTCCCGCGACATGCCGTATAAATAATACGCCTTGCCCGCAAACCAGAACAGGAACACCGCCGCCACCGGCTCGCGGTCCACTTCGGCGACCAGCGGTTCAGCGGACGGTTGACCGTTGACCGTAGACGGTCGCATGAACGATTTCCACACGGTGAGATAATAATTTTCATCCCGGATCACAAAGCCGTCCCGCAGCGAGGTCTCGGCGTACATTTTGTACAACACTGGCAAATCCGCTGCCGTCCCGGCCCGCACGGTCACGCCTTTTTTGGCTGCCAGCCGCACGTTGTAACGCGTCTTCTGCTTCATGCGGGCCAGCAGTTCCTCTTCGGATGGGGACAGGTCGAGCAGCACGGTATTGCGGAACTGGACCTGGTCGGACGAAAAGACCCATCCCCGTCGGGCCAGCTCGGACCCGACGGCCTGCCCGCCGTTATCGGGACGTTCATCTTCGCTTCCGGGGAGTCCCGTCCCCAGCGCCACGTCCGGGTCTATTTTCAGGAAAATCGCCCCCTGCTTTTTGGCGAAATCCTGCAAATCGTCCAGCACCCGCTGACGGAGCTTCGCATCGCCCCAATCCAGGTTAGGGCCTTTGGGCGCGTACAACACCGACAGCCGCGCCGCAAACCCGCGCACCGGGAGGGCGCGTTTGAGCACCATCGCCGCCGCGACGATATGCCCGGCATCCTTCCACACGAACGGCAGCGGAGTCCAGCCATACCCGGCCTTGACCTGCGCCCACTCCCAGGTCTGGAGCAGGTGCGGGCTGGGCAGGGAGGCGATGAGAGTATTCCAGCTCGAGTCTTTAGCGTCGAAAGGTTGCATGGATTATTTCGTAAAGCATAACGCTTGGGTTACACTTTGCAAATTATGAGTACCAGGCAGGGATCATCAAGATTGTCCAGGCAGGCGGGTCATGCGGATACGACGGTCTTCGATAACAGAAAAGTGGCCGCCCCAATCTTCGCGGCTGGCAAGCGCCTGAACAGCAATTCGCGCCACATCTTTCGATGATGGCGTTGAAATACGAAACAAAATCACCCCGCTCGAAGCTGGCAACCTGGAACGGAACGCCAGTTCTCCAAAATCTTTGTCGAATGTGACCAAAACTCGTCTTTCCTGCTGGGCACGCGCCAGTACCTGCTCATCGCGGCTGCCGCGCCCATCTTCCCGGATCCATGCAACGTCATGCCCGTTTGCTCGCAAAGCTTCGACCGCATCCAGGGGAAAATTCTCGTTTGCCAGAAGCCGCATGGTTATGCCTGGGCAGGTTCAAAAGGATAGATTTTTTCGGCCTTGAGCAAGGTTGCCGCGTATTTCAGGCAGGCCGTGATGTCCTCATGGGTAATGCCAGGGTAATTACGGATGATCTCCGCTTCGCTCCAGCCTTGGGCGAGCAAATCCAATATGAACTCGACAGCCAAACGCGTACCTTTGATAACAGGTTTGCCGACGAGAATCCCAGGGTCAACAATAATTCGGTTTTGCCAGTCCATATACACTCCTTGAATGCCAAGATTATACCCGTCCCGGCTGGGAATTATGCTCTATTGAAATGCGTTCCTGCATTCGAATATAGCTTCCCCGCCAGGCAGGGGAGCGCAATTTTTGATTGTGGGTATTCCATAAATCGTTATACCTCAGATCGTTTCGAATGCAACAAAAGCAAATACAGCCGGTATAGCACAGGACGATACACCCTGTCCAGCGCCTGGGCGGCCCGTTTCACTTCACCCCCAAAACCGCGCTTGAAACGGTAGACGCCCCACAGCCCGTCCCGCCGCGACTCGAAATTGGCTTCGAGGGCCGCCTCGTCCTCGTCCGGGACGCCCCAGAGATCGTATTCTTCCGCGCCCCTGGCCCGCGCCCAGCGCATGGCTTCCCACTGGAGCAGGTAGGCCGGCATCCGGTTGCGCTCCTCGTCGGTGGAAGCGCCGTACATGTACCAGGCCCGCCGCCCGCGGACGAAGACCATCAGCGCCGCCAGCGGACGCCCCTCGAACTCGGCCAACAATAGTTCGGCCATGCCCGCCGGGTGGAACAAGTCGTAGGCGCGGCGATAATATTCGAGCGAGTGGACCCCGAACCCGTCCCGCCCGCCGGTGAGCTGCATCATGCGGTGGAACCCGTCCAGGTCGTCCCAGGCGCGGACGGTGACGCCCTTCTTCCCGGCCAGGCGCACGTTGTAGCGGGTCTTCTGCTTCATGCGGGCCAGGATGTCGTCTTCAGTGCCGCGCAAGTCCACGAGGATGGTGCGGGGGGGTTGGATGTTGTGGGGAGATGGGGGTAAGTGGTAAGTGGTAAGTGGTAAGTCGGTTTCCCAGGCATCAGGTTCAATTTTTAAAAAGACGGCCCGCTTGTTTCGGCAGACCATGTCTACCTCGCTCCAAAACTGACCACCGTCCACTGTCCACTGTCCACTGTCTACCGCCTTCGGCATATACCCCACCGAAAACCCCAATGGCAGGCGGCGGAACAGGATTTGCGCGCCGACGTCCCCGCTGACGACCCGCACCGGCTCCCATCCAAAGGCGGACTTCAACTCTCCCCACTCGCCGGTCTGCAAGACGTGGGCGTGGGGGTGGTTTTGGATGAATTGGTTCCAGTCAGAAAGGGATACTTGGGGCATAGTTAAAGGCTGTTCAACGTTGAAACGTTTAAACGTTCGAACGTTAAACTACGGAGGTTACATCCGGCTGGGGGGCATTGCGGATGGCCGCGCCGGGGACGGTCTCGTCGAGCAGGGTCACGACCGCCTCCACGTCGTCGGCGCGGGCCAGGGAAACGATCCGGTCGAGGAGCAGGCCCAGGGTCCCGCCGCGCAGGTCTTCGTCCCGGGCGAGGCGGAAGATTTCGGGGTGGGAGGTCGGCTCCAGCGGGGTCCCGGCATCCCAGAGTTCCTCGGTCAGTTTTTCGCCGGGGCGGATCCCGGTGAAGACGATCTCGACGTCGCGGCCGGGTTCGAGTCCCGAAAGACGGATCAGGTCCTCGGCCAGGTCCAAAATCCGCACCGGCTCGCCCATGTTGAGCACGAAGACTTCGCCGCCGGCGCCCATCGAGGAGGCCTGCAAAACGAGATGGACGGCTTCGGGGATGGTCATAAAGAAACGGCGCATCCCGGGATGGGTGATGGTGACCGGGCCGCCGCGGGCGATCTGGCGCTTGAATTTCGGGATGATGCTGCCCCGGCTGCCGAGCACGTTGCCGAAGCGGACGACGGTGAAAGCGAGGCCGGATTTGCGGGCCGCGTCCAGCACGATCATTTCGGCCAGGCGTTTGGTCGCCCCATAGACCGATGTCGGGGCGACGGCTTTGTCGGTGGAGATGAGCACGAACCGCTCGACCCCGCCAGACAGGGCGGCCTCGACCACGCGGCGGGTGCCCTCGACGTTGTTGGTGACGGCCTCGGTGACGTTGGCCTCCATCAGCGGGACGTGTTTGTGGGCCGCGGCGTGGAAGATGACCTGCGGGCGGTGTTCGCCGAAAACGGATTGCAAGCGCCCGGCGTCGCGCACGTCGGCGATGACCGGGTGGATCGGCAGGCTGGGGTATTCTTCGCTCAGTTCGAGCAGGATTTCGAAGATGCTGTTCTCGCCGTGACCCAGCAGGGCCAGCGAGGCCGGGTTCCAGCGGGCGATCTGGCGGCTGAGTTCGCTGCCGATCGAGCCGCCCGCCCCGGTGACCAGGACGCGCTTGCCCGCCAGGGCCGCGCCGACCAGTTCGTTGTTGATCCGTACCTGTTTGCGGCGCAACAGGTCGGTGATGTCCACTTCGCGCAGGCGCGAGACGCTGACGCGGCCGCCGATCAACTCGTACAGCCCCGGCATGGTGCGGAACGGGACGCCCTTCAGGCGGCAGACATCCGCGATCAGGCGCACCAGGCTGCCGGGCGCGGTCGGGATGGCGATGATGACCTCGTCCACCTGGTAATCGTCGAGGGCGGCGCCCAGGTCGGCGATCTTGCCGATGACCGGCACGTCGTACAGGCGGTTGCGCTGCTTGACAGGATCGTCGTCGAGCAGGCCGACCGGGAGCAGGTTCAGGTGGCGGCTCTTCTGCATCTCACGCACCACCAGCGCCCCGGCATCCCCCGCGCCGACGACCAGCACCCGGCGGGTCTTGCCCTTCGCCGCCGAAGCCGGATTGCGCGTCTCGGCCTGGATGCGGAGCGCAAAACGGAAACCGCCGACCAGCACCAGCGAGAGCAGCCAGTCTATCCCGACCGCCGAGCGCGGCATTCCGGGATAGACGAGGTTGAACGAAGCCAGGGCCAGCATGATGGCCGAAACGATGACCGAACCGGTCGTGACCGCTGCGGCGATCAACTTCAGTTCGTTGGTGCTGGCGTAGACCCACAGGCGGCGGTATAGCCCAAAAACGAAATAGACCGGTATCTTCACCGCCAGCGCCACCGCCGCCATGACCCAAATGGCCGGGGCGTAGAACGGCAGGGCGTTGAACTCCAGGCGCAGGGCAAAACTGCCCAGCACGGCGGTGACGACCAGCAGCACGTCCACCAGCAGGACGTAGCGGTTGCGGAAGCCTTTTTTCATCCGCGCATCCAGTCAACCGCAGCCGCCAGCCCCTCGGCCAGCGAAGTCTGGGCTTCGAAGCCGAGGAGACGGGCCGCCTTGCCGGGGTCCCCAAGCGAGCGGTAGATGTCGCCGGGGCGCGGCGGGGCGAATTCCGCCGGGGGCACGCCGGGGAAGAGTTCGCTCAGGGTTTCGAGCAGGTCCAGGATGCGGGTCTCGCGCCCGGTGCAGACGTTGAAGACCTGTCCCGGCGCATTGTCATGCTCGGAGGCGGCCAGGTTGGCGCGCACCACGTCGCCGACGTAGATCAGGTCACGCGACTGGCCGCCGTCACCGAAGATGGTGACGGGGCGGTTATCCAGCATCCGGCGGACGAAGATCGGCACGGCTGCGGCGTACATCGAATCCGGCCGCTGGCGCGGGCCGAAGACGTTGAAATAGCGCAGGGCCACGGTCGGCAGGCCCAGGTTGGTGTACAGCCCGGCCATCACCTCGTTGATCTGTTTGGAGGCGGCGTAAGGAGACAGGGATTGGAGCGGCTCAGTCTCTGGAACCGGATTCGTTTCCGAATCCCCGTACACGGCTGCGGAGGAGGCCAAAACCACGCGCCGGACCCTGGCCTGGCGCGCGGCTTCGAGCAGGGACGCGGTCCCCGTTACGTTGACCGCGAAACAGCCCACCGGGTCCGACATGGATTCGGGGACGGAGACGAACGCGGCCTCGTGGAAAACCACGTCCACGCCCGTAACCGCTTTTTCGACGGCCGCCGCGTCCCGCAAATCCCCCTCCTGGATTTCGAGAGCACCGGTCAACCCGGCCAGGTTTTCCCGCTTGCCGCTGGAAAAGTTATCGAACACGCGGACGCGTTCGCCGCGCTTGAGCAAAGTTTCGACGATGTGCGAGCCGATGAACCCGGCTCCGCCTGTGACGAGATAATGGGACATGTTGTCTATCTCCCGCGTAATTTGAGCACCGTGCCCACCGTGCGGAACAGGATGCGGATGTCCATGATGAGGCTGCGATGCTTGATATAGTAAAGGTCGTATTCGAGCTTGACGGCGGTGTCTTCCACCGTGGAAACGTAATCGTAGTTGACCTGCGCCCAGCCGGTCAATCCCGGCTTGACCAGCAGGCGGGCGCGGTAGAAGGGGATCTCGTTCTGGAAGTGCTGCACCCAACTGTCGCGCTCGGCGCGGGGGCCGACCAGGCTCATCTCGCCGCGCAGCACGTTGTAGAACTGCGGGAACTCGTCCAGGCGGGCTTTGCGCAGGAAATTGCCGACTTTGGTGATGCGCGGGTCGTTCTCGGAGGCCAGCCGGGCCTGCCCGTCGGCTTCGGCATTCTGGATCATGGTGCGGAATTTCAGGATCGAGAACTCCTTGCCGCCTTTGCCGAGCCGGTCCTGAGTGTAGAAGACCGGCCAGCCCGTGTCAATGATGATAGCCAGGCCGATGAACGGCAGCAGGATGAGCAGGAAGATCATGCCGACCAGACCGCCGAGGATGTCGAGCAGGCGTTTGGCGATTTCGTAGAAATTGCTGGTGATCAGATCATCCACGAAAGAGCGGATCAACCAGTCGGATTCGAGATGGTGGATGGGGACGCGCCCGGTGATGTCTTCGTAGACGCGCGGCATACGGGTCACTTCGAGGCCTTTTTCCTGGGCGTCGAGCAGTTTCTGGAAGGTCGCGCCCTGGATCTCGCCTGTGACGGCCACGATCAGGTTCGAGATGCGTTTTTCTTCGATGACATCCAGCAGGCACTCGCTGCTCCCCAGCACGGAATACCCCAGCACGTCTTTTTCCTGCTTGGCGGGGTCGTCGTCAATGAACCCGATGATATTGAACGGCGGGGGGTCCAGTTCCTTGTAGACCTGCATCAGCGTCTTCCCGGCTTTGCCTGCGCCGATCACCAGCACACGCCGCAGCATCCCGGAGACGAAGAAAATGCGGATGTAAATCCCCCGCCATAAAAGCGTCAGCGCCGAAGTAAAGACCAGGAATGCGCCCACACCGATACGCGGCAGGGTATTGGTGGGGTCCTTCAAAGTGATGAAGATGAGCGAGTAAACGATCAGGCCGATGACCGCGGCCCGGGCGATCCCTCCCAGCGTTTTGCGCCAGTTGGAGGCCATCTGGTAGTTGGACGTATCCACCATCAACAAGACCCAGGCGAGGGGCAGCAGGTAGAACCAGAACGGGACCTGCACGTCCAGCACGCGTTCGGCGCGGGATTCGGTCATGCCCTGGGCAAGCAGCCCCAGGAACGAGTAGCGCCTCCAGGTGTAGAGGGCGGCGATGACCGCCAGGGTCGAAGCGATCAAATCCCCAAAGATGATGAGCGCGCGCTGGTCGCCGGGTCTCAGCCGCCAGGCGCTCGGGCGGGTAGCATCAGCCATTCCTGCCAACTCCCAAAGTCGAAAAAATGCTCCCCAAGAAACCGCTGCCCCAGGCGACGTGCATGGTAAGGATCGCCAGCGGCAGCCCAAATATCATAAAAAGTTTTTTCCTCTGCGCTGCGGCCCTCAGGCCCGCCAGGAACAGGACCAACAGGTAAGTCCCCAGCCCGACCACATACGGCAGCCGCAAGGCAGGCAGCCAGAGCGCGGCCAGGGATCCGCCCGCCAGGCCGAGCACGAACAGCGGAGGCAGCGCCTGCCGCCAGCGCAGGGTCTTCGGGTAACGCTTCAACATGCGGAACTTCCAAAAGCCGTAACGCCAGTACTGCTTCCAGAGCGCGGCCAGGGTCGGGCGGGCAAAATAGACCGAGCGGATGGCCGGGTCGAGCCAGATCTTCCCCCCGCTCTGCAAAATGCGGGCGTTGAACTCGTAATCTTCGTTGGTCAAGAGAGTCTCGTCGAAAAAGCCGACCCGCTCGATCAGGCGGCGGCGGAAGGCCCCGAACGGGACCGTGTCCACGTAGGCGGCGGAGGTGGCGTGGCGGTAGAGGGCGTCGCCCACGCCCAGCTGGTGGCTCGCGGCTACGGCGATGGACTGCGCCTGCCAGCCCTCGTCCTGCGGGCGGATCTCCCACACCCCGCCCACGTTTTCGCCCTTGCCGGATTCCAGCGCCTCGACACAGCCCGCCACGTAATCCGGGTACGGGCTGGAGTGGGCGTCGAGGCGGACGACGATCCCACCCGTCGAGGCCCGGATGGCTTCGTTCAGCCCGGAAGGGATGGTCCGGGCGGCGTTGTCCACCACACGGACGGGCAGGTCGGGGTGCGTCTCCGCGAAACGGGAGATCGCCTCCCGCGTACCGTCCGCCGAGAGACCGTCGGCAATCACAACTTCCATTTCAGAGCGGGGATAGGTTTGGGCATAAATAGCCGAAAGCAGCAGACCGATCGTCTGCTGTTCATTGTAACATGGCACAATTATCGAAACAGAAGGCATAAGCAACAGGCACGCGCAAACGCGGATAGGCTATTTTATCCGCGTTTTGGAAAGTGGATGCCGGGTTTTTGTGATTTTGCGAGCGCGTCGCGCCGCATTAAACGGGATTTTCTTCAAACAATGAAATTCCTGTTTACGGGTTCTATCTACGGGTCTGGTGCGATATCATGCCCGAAGGGTACGCGCCCTCCTCGGCCAGCGGCAGTTCAACGATAAACTCGCTGCCCTGCCCTGGCTGGCTGCGGACGCTAATTTTACCACCGTGCGCCCCCACGATCTCGTGGCAGATCGCCAGCCCCAGCCCCGCCCCGTGCCGCTCACCGCCCCTGCGGGATTCGTCCGCCTGGTAAAAGCGGTCGAAGATGTGCGCCTGGGCCTCCGGCGGGATACCCGGCCCCGAATCCGCCACCGAGACGGTCATCCGGCCATCGGACGTTTGGGCGTTCATGCGGACCTGGCCGCCGCGCGGCGTGAACTTGAGGGCGTTATCCACCAGGTTGGTGAACACCTGCGAGAGGCGGTCCCCGTCTCCCACCAGGACCGGGAGGCCGGCAGCGTGGACCTCCAGCCGGATTCCCATCTGACGCGCCTGCGGCTCGAACTTCTCGGCCACGTTGTTGAGCAGCGCCCCCACGTCGAGCGGGAGCATTTCGAGGCCGGCCATGCCCGAATCCATGCGGGCCAGGTCGAGCAGGTCGAGCACCATGCGGTGCATCCGGCCAGACTCGTTGTAGATCACCTGCGCCGACTGCCGCTGGCGCTCCGGCGAATCCGCCGTGCCGTCGAGGATCGCCTGGGCAAAACCCTGGATGGAGGTCAGCGGGGTCTTGAGTTCGTGCGACACGTTGGCGACGAACTCCTTCTGGGCTTTCTGGTTGGCCTGGACGCGTCCGAGCATGGCGTTGAACGCCCGCAGGACGTCCTGTACTTCGCGCGGCCCGCCCACCGGCACGGGCTGGACCTCCGAATAGGGCATCTGCTGGGAGGCGCCGACCAGCGGCTGGAGCGGGCGGGAGACCGAGTGGGCGATCCAGTACGCCAGCAGGAGCGAGAGCAGCCAGGCCAGCAGGCCGCCGCGCAGGAATGGGGCAAACAGGTCGTTGCGTAACAGCGTCAGCAGCGGCAGGCGGTCCCTCGGCGAAAGCGCCAGCAGGCCGAGGCCGTTCGGGTATTCGGCCAGGCTGTACAACCAGGACTGGCCGGCAGCATCCCGCACCAGGGGCAGGTTGCGGTCGGGAAGCGGGAAGCGGTTCAGGTTCAATTGAGACGCATCCGGGCGGGTATCGAATACCACCTGCTTGTTCCTGACCAACACCAGACGCACATCGAAAGCCGCATCCGTGTTTTGCAGCAGGGCTTCGAAATCCTGCTGGGTGAGGGCCGGGTCCTCCAGGCGGGTCAGGATCACCGTCTGGACGGCAGTCAGTCTCTCCAGGGTCGGGCGGTAGAGCACCGGGTTTTGCCACAGGTAGAACAGGAACAACGCCGCGGCCACCCCCTGGACGATGAAGATCAGGGCGGCGTAACTCAACCACAGGCGGGCGCGCAGGGATGAAAACATGCTTATCCTTGATCGGCGACGAGCTTGTAGCCCACGCCGGTCACGGTTTCGATGCGCGCGGCGGAGCCTTCCAGCTTCTTGCGCAGTTGGGCAATGTGGACGTCCACGGTGCGGGTCTGGCCGTAGAAGTCGAAGCCCCAGGCCTGCTGGAGCAACTGCTCCCGGCTGAGGACCCGGCCGCGGTTCTCGGCCAGGGTCAGCAGCAGGTCGAATTCCTGGGTACGCAGGTTCAGGACCCTGGTCGAGGACCGGGCTTCGCGGCTGGCAGGATCAATTGTCAGGTCGCCGAGGCGCATGGGAGCGGAATCAGGCCGCGGCGTCCGCTCGCTGCGGCGCAGGATGGCCTTGACCCGGGCCACCAGTTCCCTCGGGTTGAACGGTTTGGTCAGGTAGTCGTCCGCGCCCAGTTCCAATCCGATAATTTTGTCTATATCTTCGTCGCGGGCGGTCAGCATCAGGATGGCGACCGGGTCGTTCTGCTTGCGCAGGCGGCGGCAGACCTCGAACCCGTCCAGGCCGGGGAGCATCACGTCCAGCACGATGAGCGCCGGATGCAGGCGCGCTGCCGTTTCGAGGGCGGACGGCCCGTCGTCAACCGCCTCGATGCTGAAGCCCTCCCGCTCCAGGTACATGCGCGCCAACTGGAGGATGGAGGGTTCGTCGTCTACCAGCAGGACGAGTTCGCCGGGCATGGACTATTCGCCGTGCGAGGGCGCAAGCAGGGCCGTGGCTTCGATCTCGACCGCCGCGCCTTTGGGCAGGCCGGCCACGGCCACGGTCGAGCGCGCCGGGGGATTCTTGGTGAAAAATTCGGCGTAGATGGCGTTCATTTTGGCGAAATCGCCCATCTCGCGCAGGAAAACGGTGGTCTTGACCACATACTCCAGCCCCGACCCGGCGGCTTCGAGCACGCGCTTCAGGTTGGTGAGCACCTGGCGGGTCTCGGCCTCGATCCCGCCGGAGACGACCTCGCCGGTGGCGGGATCAATCCCGATCTGGCCGGAGGTGTAGACCATCTGGTCGGTCTGGATGGCGATGGAGTAGGGGCCGATCGCCTGGGGCGCGTTGGGGGTGCTGACGACTTTCTTGCCTTCGGGGGTGTACATGGGCGGGTCTCCTTTTTGGGGGGTGACAGAAAATTTCGGAAGTCTTTTTCGGAGTCTTTACGCTTCGTGTAACGCGACATTTATGTCGCCTTCTGCTTGCGGAATACCCTTCGGCAGGGTTTTGACACGGTGAGCGAAAGACGAACCGTCAACCTACCAGCTCAGGGCAAGAATTCCGCGTTACGGCTGTATTCTACGTCAACCCGGCGAGGGCGTCAAAGCGCGCCGAAAGTGACAGTCACCTTACCTGCGAATCGGTTAAATCGTCAAAGCGATTCCGAAAATCGCTTTGACGATTTTGGAAATCGCTTTGACGATTTTGGAAATCGCCTTGGCGATTTTGAAAATCGCTTTGACGATTTTGAAAACCGCCTTGGCGATTTTGAAAACCGCCTTGGCGATTTTCCCAAGTTACGCAGGCGATCCCACAGAGACATCAAAAACCTTCCGAAGCTAAGGCAAATTCGCCTGGCGGAAATCCCTGAATGCCTGTTGCAGGGCGCGGTTGGCCTCCCGGACGGCGTCGCGGGTGTCGCGGGTGACCTGGCGCAGGGCGTCAATCGTCTGGCGGGCCTGGGCCGGGTCAGTCACTTTGCCGTCGGCGTCGAAACCGGCATGGATGTCAATGACCGCCTGCCCGCCGTCGTACAGCGTCCGGGCCTCGGCGATGGATTGCTCGTAGACGGCCAGAGCCTCCTCGAGGCTGGTCACGTCCAGGCCCTTGTCGCGGGCCTTTTCGATCAGGTTTTGGGACTTTTCGACCACCTTGGCGGTGAAATCGAACTGGTTCCCGGCGCGCTCGTACAGGCGCTGCTGGCGCGACCAGATCCATTCGAGACGCCTGGCCTGCCACCGCGCCACCTGCGGATCCTCGTCCTGGGCATTACCCGCCGCATGGACCGGGGCGAGGGGCAGCGCGGCCAATCCCAGGGCCAGGACGAGGCCCAGGACGGCGCTCTTCTTGAACCAAACAGCTATTTTCGACATAACAACCTCCTTTGGGTGGGTGGATTGGACCTCATCGGCCATTAGGAAGAACGTCCCGAAGGGTTGCCGTTATGCCCTGGAGTGTTCGAAACAATCCTTCGGGACGGTGTTTGCGTGTTATCACCGATAATGTCCATTGTATCTTCTCAAAAGAAGGGGGAAGTGGGGTGTTACGGACGAGTTGCGCCCGTCCGCAACACCCCACACCCCGATTTATTGAAAAGATGGGGTGGATTGGATTGATGTTTGCATTGTAGAGGAGGCCTGTTATCGGCGTATGTTTGGGGTGTAAGCAGGTTGTAAAAAATAAGGCGAGATAAATCTCGCCTTACCTTATATCGGTTTTTTGCCCCCGAGGGATTGCCTCGAAATTACGGCTTGTAGAGGGTGATACTGGTCTCCACGTTGGCGGCCGGGTCGTAGATGTAACCGGTCGCGGTCACGTTCGAGACGGTGAAGGTGACGTAGGTCTTGTTGGTGCGGATGGTGCTGACCGTCACCGAGCAGAGGCCGCTGGTGTTGGTGGTGCAGGAGGCCGAGCCGCTGTACCCGCCGCTCCAGGCCCCGCTGACGACCGCCCCCGAGACCGGCGCGCCGTCCGCGTCCACGATGGAGATGGTCACGGTAGCGCTCCAGTATTTGCTGCTGACCAGCGCAGTCACACCGGACAGGTCGGCCACGTGGATGGCAGGATCCGTCCCGCCGCCGCCCGTCAGGTAGGCAATCGCGTCCGCAGCCTGGACCAGGCCGAAGCCGTAGGCCACGTCACGCCCGGCTGCGCCCAGGTCAACCGCGGTAGCGGCCAGGGCATCCCGGATCTCCTGGTTGGTGGCTGTCGGGTCAGCGCTCCAAACGAGAGCCGCGACCGCCGAAGTGTGCGGGGTCGCCATCGAAGTGCCGTCGTAATATTCGTAGCCGCTGGTCGGCCAGATGTACTCGCTGCTGACGGTCCCGGTCTGGCCGAGGGCGTTGGCGACCAGGTACTGGCCGTCTTCCTGGCTCAGGCTGATGGCGATAATGGCCGAAGACGCGCCGTCGCCGAGGGTGCCGAGGAAGTTGCCCGGCTCGTTGTTGTAAATCACCGCCGCCGCGCCGCCGCTGTTCTGCACGTTCATGACTTTATCGTAGAACGAGATCACGCCGCGCTCGCAGAGCACGACCTTGCCCGCCCAGGCGCCGGTGCTGTCGCACAATCCGCCGCTGACCAGCGCGCCGCTGGCCGCGCCGCGGGCCGCATACTCGACGTGGTTGGCGGCGTAGTCCACGCCGTTCACGGTCAGGCTGTTGATGTCCAGGTACGGGACGGTGCTGAGCACGCCCACGCCGGGCGCGGCCAGTTCGACCTGGCTGTTCTGCTGCGAGAAATCGGCCACGAGCATGGCGGAGTCAATCGCCGCCACCGAGACGACCGAGTTGTAAGAGGCCGGGTACGAGTAAGCCGTGGTGCCGTCGTTGCCGGCTGCGGCAATGGACAGGATGCCCTGGGCGTAGAGCGTATCGAAGCCGCGCCGCTCGGTGACGCTGGATTTGCCGCCGCCCAAACTCATGCTGATGATGTTGGCCCCGGCTGCCGCGCAGCGGTTGGCCGCATCAATCAGCGTGGACGAGTAGGCCCACAGGCCGTCGTTGCCGAAGACGCGTACCATGTAAACGTTGACCGTGCCGGGGGTCACGCCGATCACGCCCAGGCTGTTGTTGACCGCTGCAATCGTCCCGCTGACGTGCGAACCGTGCCCGGAACCGTCCTCGTTCCAGGGCAGGTTGCCGTTATAACCGCTGACGTTCAGGCCCTGGAAATCCTCGTGGGCGGTGTAAATGCCGGAGTCGATGATGCAGAGAGTCCGGTTGCTGCCGGTGGGCGCGCCAGCGTCCACGACACCATCGCGGTTGACATCCCAGACATCCCGGGCCTGGACCATATCCACGCCGTAGGGGACGACCTGGGTCCCGGCCAGCGCCGGAGCCTGGACCGTCGAAGACATTACGCTGATCGGGAAGCGCAGCGCGTCTTCTTCGAGCAGGACGACATTCGGGTTGCGGCTGATGCCGTCCACGGCCGCGGCCGGCAGGCTGACCGCAAAGGTGTTCAGGTTTTCGAACGTATAGTGGAACTCCGCCCCTGCGCCTTTGAGCGCATTTTCGACGAGGCCCTTCTTGCCGGGAGCAAACTGCACCAGGACGCGCGACTTTCCGGTTTGCGGCCCGGTAGCCGCGCTGGACACGTTGAGTACTCCGACAAGCATGACAGCGATGAGCATAACGCTGATCAGGATGGTGAGCCGTTTCATAAAAATTCTCCTCCGATTTCAAAATTTTATTGGCTCTTTGATAT